>JBAYEZ010000152.1:0-3274 GCA_041667485.1 Bacilli bacterium | reverse complement strand
TCGGGGTATCCTTGTCGGAGGGAGCGGAGATGATGACGCCCTTGGCGCCATTCTGAACGTGGACCATCGCATCGGCGACGCCCTTGAAACGGCCAGTGCACTCCAAGACGAGGTCAACCTTGTAGTCGGCCCATTTGAGGTTCTTCGGATCTTTCTGACCAAGGACCGGAATCTTCTTGCCCTTCCAGATCAGGTTGTTGACGATAATGTTGCCAGCTTCGTCTTTGACGACTTCGCTGTCAATTTCATTCTGGTGCCAGCCTCTGTGGGTGGTATCGTACTTTAAAAGATAGGCTAAGGTTTTCGCGTCGACCAAATCATTGATGGCGACGACCTCAAATCCGCCTACGTCGTAGGCTCTGCGGAATGCGAGACGGCCAATGCGTCCAAATCCGTTGATGGCTAGTTTAATTGACATTCTATGATGTCCTCCTTATCTAAACCGCATTTATGATTATACAAACGAAAATCGCAAAGTGGAAGATATTAGCACTGAAATATCGATATACCGCGTTACTCTATTTAGAGTAACTGCTCTAAGGGCACCACGCCACGGAAGAGTTCTTCGAGGGTGACGTTGAGACCTTGGGCGAGTCGGTTGAGGACTTTGAGCGTCGGATTGCGCTGGCCCCGCTCAAGATCGGAAAGATAAGATTTGGTAAGTCCGCACTGCAAGGCCAAAGCCAATTGGGAGTAGTGCCGTTCTTTCCGAAGATAGGCCACCCGCTTGCCGAGCTGGGTCAGCACGTCGAGGCTATTATCGTTTTTTCCGTTCATGTTCCTGCGCTTTCTGGTATTCCTGATCGAGGTAGCGGAAGAGATGGTTCACGTTGCTTTTGCTGATGCTGGTGTTGAGCTCTTCCGAGAGCATTTTCCTTAAATCGTCCAAACTGGCATCGGGATTTTCGAGACGAAGTTGCATCAAAGCTTTCAATTTGGGATTGTCAACGCGGTTAAAACCCAAGGTTTTCTCGAAATAATGGATCTCGCTGATCTGGCGTTCAGAGGCTGCCATCGTCTTACCATAGTTGGCGGTGTCGATGTTGCGGAGCCGATTATCGATGTTGGCAAAATCGCGGTCGACCCGGATGTTTTCAAACTGCAAACACGCCTGTTTGGCGCCGATTAAGATCAAGAAGTCCGAGATTTCATCGCTCCGTTTGAGATAGACGACGTAGCGGTTCCGCCGGTTGACGATCTTGCTGTTGAATTGATGGTTGGCGGCTTTGTTCCACTCCTTGCTTAAGGCTTTGGCGTAACCTTCATCGGAGAGGGCGATCTCAAGGTGGTAGTTGCTTGAAACCGGGTCATTGACCGACCCCGCAGCTAAAAAAGCCCCGCAAAGATAACCCGAAACGGTCACGCTCGAGCCTAAAAGGCTCTTGGGGAAAACGGGGGCGAAGAAGTCGACTTGGAGATCGTTGAGGATATCCTCGGCCTCTTTGCCGACGAGGACGTGATAGACCATCCGTTTCAAAAAGCCGGCGCTGCGAGTATAGGCGAAATGGGGTTCGACCCCATAGAGTTCGTGGAGAAACTGATAGATGGCCTTGGCAATCGAGGCCGATTCGCTCGAAAGCTCAAGCCCCTCCTCGCCTTTGGTGAGACGGAGATAGCCGTTGATGCGAATAAAGGCCGAAAGCAGAGCGCGTTTTTCTTCGTCGCTCCTCTCCGCTTTCGCCGCTTCTTCTTTCGCCAAGAGAGCGAATGAGATGGGCTTTTTCTCCATCAGTCCTTTTCGTCCTCGACGTAGCGGTTGATCTCGCGGTGATAGACCGTGCAGGCATATTGACTTTTGTAGTGGTTGAAGAGCTCCTCAGCCACGAAGACCGAACGATGCTGGCCGCCGCTGCAGCCGACATCAACCGTGCAGTAGGGCCGGCCTTCCTCGATGGCGCTTTGAAAATAAGGGTCGAGAATGTCGTAGAGTTTTTCAAGCATCAGCGCGGTCTTGGGGTCGCTTTTGATGTAGTCGATCACCGGCTGATCCAGCCCGGTGAGCCGCGAAAGATCCTTGACCCAATAGGGATTCTTCAAAACTCGGGCGTCGATGACGATTTCGGCATCGCGCGGAAGACCATATTTATAACCGAAGGAAGAGAAAACGACATTGAGGCGGCTTTTTTGATCGCCCAAAATCGCCGCCGCTTTCTTGCGGAGGTCTTTTTCGGTGAGGCCAGTCGTGTCGATATAGACATCGAGAAGGGGCTGGATCTGCTCCATCGCCTTCTCGTCCATGTCAAGCGCTTTTTCGAGGGTGTAGCCCTTGGGCTGAAGCGGATGGATGTGACGAGTCAAACGAAAGCGAGCCAACAGAACGTCACGGGAGCAATCGAGTCCCACCACTTGAGTCTCGAAAGTCGGATCAGCCCGGAGTAAGCTGGCGGCATCTTTGAGTTTGACGATGTTGACGAAGAGGGCGTTTTTCGCGTATTCCTCAGGCTTGCCCTTGAAAACATCAAGGAGAGAGGGGATCATCGAGACCGGCAACTCTTCGATCACGTGATAGCCCTTTTCTTCGCAGACCGAAGCGAAAGTTGTTTTGCCCGCGCCAGCCACGCCGCTCACGAGCACCAATTTCATCTTGTCCATCGTTCTTATTTAACCCCTTTGCTGCGGAGATAACTGAGCACCCCTTGGCTCGCCAAGGCCCCATCGCTGGCAGCCGTCACGATCTGACGCAGAGTCTTTTTGACGATGTCGCCACAGGCGAATAAGCCCGGGCAAGCGGACATCATGCTGGAGTCGACAGGAATGAAACCGCGGTCGAGCGCGAGGGCGAGGGGCGAAAGAAAGGCCGAGGCGCTCTTTTCCCCTAAGAGAGGGAAAATCGCCGAAACACCGACTTCTTTTTGCTGATCGTTTTGTTCGAAAAGAATAGATTCCACTGCGGATTGGCCGCGGATTTGCAGGATTTTCGCTCCGGGATACTTCTCGACGTTATCCCGGGCGAAAAGCTCATGGCTTAACGGGGTCGTTTCGAGAATTCTCTCAGGCGAAAGAAAATAAAGCTTATGGACGAGCGCGGCGAGATAAAGCCCTTCTTCATCGGCTTTCTCCCCCGCGCCATAGAGGGCGACATCCTTCTTGCGGAAAAGCGGCCCGTCGCAAGTCGCGCAATAAGAGACGCCTTTTTGCAGATGCTCTTTTTCGCCGGGAATCGTCGGAACGTTGGCTAAGCCCGAGGCCACCACCACCGCATCGGCCCGAAAGTTTTCATTTCGGCTTTGGACCTCAAAGCGGCCTTCTTTCGAAATGACGCTGACGATTTCGG
>JBAYEZ010000151.1:0-3292 GCA_041667485.1 Bacilli bacterium | reverse complement strand
CTCCCTCGCCTTGAACATCCGCGAAAGGGTCTCAATGCGAACCCGTGCCGATTCCATCGGTATGTGGACGGAGGCATTGGACGATTTGATGACCATCACGCTCAAATGGGAACTGGGAAGCGGTGTCGCCTCCCAAGACCCCAATATGCCTGTCGCAAGCAACATGATTGACCTAGCCCCATTCGCGGGGCAATGCTCGGTCACCTTCCCAGAATACGAATCCCCGTCATTCGACCAAAAGGTCCTGTCTTTGCAAGCGGCCTTGAACGCTGGATTGATTGACCGCGAGACCGCGCTCCGTCAGCTCTGGCCCGACCTCAACGATGACCAAATCATGGTAATGCTTATCGCCATCCAAGGCGGTATGCCTTTGAGCGAGGCCGAAATCGAGATGGAAGAGGATAAGAAACATCCCGAAGAGGACGATGAATCGGAGGACAAGGAAGATGAAAGCGGAGACGAAAGCGAAGATAAAGGCGACCCTAAAGAAAGCGACTAAGCCCGCGCTTAAATCGCTATTGGTAATTGCGATCATCGTGGCAATCGCTCTTTCGACCTACTACACGTTGATAGGTCTAGGCTTCACCGACTTCGCAAAGATACGGAATGAACTTGGCGATTCCATTTGGATTTATGTCGCCATCGTGTTTCTTCAAATAATCCAAGTGATATTCATCCCAATCAGCAACCAAGTGGTGACGATACCCGCTTGCCTCGCTTTCCCGGATTGCTTATGGAAGGTTTATGTATCGTCCGTGATAGGCATTGAGATTGGCACTCTTTGCCTTTTCTTCATCGGCAGGTTCGGAGGCAAAAAACTCCTCAATTGGATTCTCAATGACAAGGACGAGACCGAGAAGTGCGCGGAGGTTCTCCAGAAGGGAAGGGCGTTCTATCCCATCGGAATGGTCAGCGGATTCATCCCGGATGACATTCTCACGACCTTGGCGGGGATGAGTGGCTACAACTTCTGGTATGTGCTTGGGGTTTCGGTTTGCTCGAAGCTCATTTGCGTTGCCACGACCGTTTGGGGGTGGGGCTATCTCACCCGATATTGGTGGGGTTGGGTCATCATGATCGTTGGCTCTATCCTGCTGCTTCTAGTCACATGGTGGGCTTACAAGTGGACTAAGAGGCAACCCAACAAGGCTATTGTCACGACCGAGAAAAAAGACTAACCTAATAATATAGACCGCCAAGTCCTTAATCTGGCAAGGAGGCACAAAATGCCAAATGACGAACATAAGGCAGGATTAAAACACTTCCCTCTCGACCTTCAATTGTTTGCCGAGGGAGACCCTAATCCTCAACCCGGAAGCGCAGGAGCAGTTCCGCCTGTCCCCGCACCGAAGCCGAATGACAGCGGAGCGACCCCTAAGACATACTCGGAGGACGAACTCAATCGGGCGAAGCAGTCCGCGAGTTCGACCGCGAAAAACGAGGTTCTTAAGGAATTGGGAATAGCCTCGGTCGATGAGGGCAAAAGCCTCATCAGCGCGAAGTCCGACCAAGACAAGCGAATCGCCGCTTTGGACGCTAAGGTCAAAGCCGTTGAGGAAGTCGCAAACAAGGAGCATGAAAACTCCGTTATGACCTCTCTTCAATGCGAACCAAAGCACCTTGACGATTTGAGAACCTTGGCGAATACGAGGGTTACTGCCGACAAGACATTCGATGTGTCGGCAAAGGAGATTATGGATGAAAACCCACAATGGAAAGGCGCGGGCGCATTGCCTAAGCCCAACGTTGGCGGAACTAAGCCGAATCCCCCATCAGGCACGCCAAAGACAAGCGAGGCAAGTGCCGCTATGAAGTCAATGTTCCCTTGGCTTAAATAGGAAAAAATAGCCTCCGAAAGGAAAAAAATTATGCCACATTTTGCTAATGGCTATGAGGGCGATACCGTCTCTCTAGGCTACATCTTACAGGCTCAATCACACGAAGATGTTTTCATTCCCGGCGTGACTGAGAATCCTAACATCAGCGTTTCCGTCAACGGAGAGGTCGCCTATCTCTACTTACCCGCTGACGCCTCAATCGGCTCTGGCACGGTTGGTGGACAGGTCACCTTCGCCTCCAAAGGCGTTTCGACCGTCACCATCCCAATGCTCACCGCCAAGACCATTTCGGATGTCATCCCCCATGCCAACTTCATGACCGTTGCCGCCGATGTCGTCAATGCCCGTTGGGTGCAGCAAACCGAGAAACTCCAAGACGAAATAAACCTCGCTGGCTTGACCGTTTTGAAGGCTGGCGCGACCGCGACCGCCAACACCACGGCTCTCACCTCCGCGAACATCTATGAGACCATTCTCACGGACATCAAGGAGTTCAAGACCAACACCGCCAACAAGTCGCTTAAACTGAAGCCTACCGGGATGATCGTTGGGGCGACTGGCGAAGCCCTCTTGCTCAACTCCCCGCAGTTCCTTCGGTCAACCATCGTTGGCGATGAGGCCGTGAAGAACGGGGTCATCGGCTCTATCGCTGGCGTTCCCGTCATCTCCTCGGTCGAACTTGACGCTCTTGGCGCGGACTACATCATCGTCAATTGCCTCGGAATCGGCATTCCTACCAATGTCAATTCCGCAAAGCAGTTCGACGCTACCCCTGTCGGCTACATCGATGGCACGGGTTTAGCCGCCGAAGTCGGTTACGGCACTTATGTCAAAGCCAACTTCGCCTACTACCACAAAGGCGTCTAGCCCAACGGCTGAATGACTTATGAGACCTCCCATAACGGGGGGTCTTTTTTGTTCCGCTATGGAAAAAACATTCAAACAACCCTAGAATATAGAAAACGGAGGAATCCTTTATGCCACTTTATTCCGATGATGTCAAAATGAAATATGACCTCGCAAGCCACCGATATGTGCTGACCGATGACGGCTTCAAAGCGTATTCCGGGTACTCCCTAAAGGAGAAGCTCGATGTCGAATCCAAAGACCAAGACCTCACGGTCGCGTTCTTCCTCAATAGGGTCAGCGAGAACGTTTATGGGATTCTATTGGCGCAAGCCGAGAGCGAGCGTGCCTCGCAATGCTTCCTTGCCCTAAGCGAGAACCGAAACAAGATATACAATGCCCTTTGCCGTGAGGCGAGCGACATGATGGTGGCGAATGACGATCTATCGGAGCAATCCAAAGACACCAAGAACCCTTGCTCAATAGGCTTGCAAATAATCATCGAGACCTTGTATGGTCGCTTCGCAAATTGGCGCGACTACGCATACGGGGAGGACTATTGATGTCTTGGATAGAGGCTAAGTCCAAAAAGCAGTACAACCGAACCG
>JBAYEZ010000150.1:0-3296 GCA_041667485.1 Bacilli bacterium | reverse complement strand
TGTTGGTTTTTGTTTCGTTGGCGGGCCCCGCTCTAACGAGCAAAGGGGTGGCGGCGACTTATAATGCAGCAGACGATTATTGGACTTTTGAGAAGAGCAGCGGCCGTGCCGATGTCTGGGCGAATCAGCTCTTTATGGTCTGGCCATTTATTGTGAGTTACGCTTTTGCGGCCGTCGCGGTGGTGT
Organism: Bacilli bacterium; assembly: GCA_041667485.1. Taxonomy (GTDB): domain Bacteria; phylum Bacillota_I; class Bacilli_A; order RFN20; family CAG-826; genus UBA4951. The sequence continues at coordinate 3,110 of JBAYEZ010000150.1, read as the reverse complement.
TATCGATCTTGGGCCGCAAATGGAACAATTGTTATATCGCTTCACTTTTGCTTTTCATTTGTGTGGGGATTTTCTTTTTCACTGGCACCAGCTTGTATGATTTTGTTCTTTGCAATAGCGCGGTTGGGAAAACCTATAGCGCGGATTATTACAAAGACTACGCTTATGTCGCTTCGACTAAATTGTCATTTGGATGCGATTTTGCAGGGATTTTATGTTTTGTTGCTGCGTTTTTTGATTTGGCCGCTGCCAATTTTAAAGACGCGTTCGGCATTCGGGATATGGCTGAAATTGGCATCTTAAGCGCCATGGCGATTGGCCTTCAGTTCATCCGAATTCCGGTTAGCGCCGGTCCCGGCTCAATCAACCTTGGCTTAATTCCTTTATTTATCATCGCTTTGCGCCGTGGTCCGACCAAAGGCTTTATCGCCAGCGCTTTCGTTTATGGCTTGATCACCTGCTTGACTGATGGTTACGGCTTCTTTACCTATCCACTTGATTATTTGATTGGTTTTGGCTCTTGCGCCGCTCTTGGCTTTTTTTCGAAACTTATTTTCCAGGGAGGCAAAAAAGGCTGGTCGGTCATGGGCTTCGTTTGGATTGCCGTCGGCTGTGTCATCGCAACCTTCATCCGTTTTGTCGGTTCCTCTGCCAGCTCAATGGTGAACTATGGCTTTGATTTCGTTCCTGCTCTTCAATACAACGCCATCTATATTCCTGTCACCGGTGCCGTCTCGCTTGTGGCGATGGAAATTCTTTATATTCCGCTAGCCCGTTTGAATATCTTCTTCCCAGCAAAGAAGCCGACGATTAATGCCGAATAAGTTTCTAACTTATTGTCTCTTCGTGCTATAGTGCAATAGTCCGCTAGAAAGAGGTACCTATGGAAGAAGAGAAAAAAGACGTGAAACCCGTCGAAGGCGTGAAGTCATCCGATAGCGATTTTGCTGACGAGGCCGCTCCGGTTTCTACTCCCGCCCCCGTTGAGCCGGCGGAGGAAGAAAAGAAGCCTGAACAGCCAAAAGTCGATTTATTCGCTGAGAAAGAAGCGGAAGAACCCGCTGCCGTTCCCGTTGAAGAAACAAAGGGCAAAGGCAAAGAGAAATCCGCTCCGATTACCTACACTTACGATGAACCCGAACTTCAAGGTATCGAAACTGCCCGGGTCAATTTTTTCAAGGTCTATAAACACGAGAACTTGGTGAAATGGCTCGTCACCGGCGGCATCTTGCTTGTTATCTTAGCCGCTTGGCTGGTCGTGACCTTCGTTGATGCGTTGAAAAACACGGTTGCTGGCACCGCCATTATTCTTTCGACCGTCGCGGTCGCTGTCGTTGTCCTCGCCGTTTTCTCGATTCTTTTCCGCAAAAAGATCGACAAGGCAATGAAGGCCTATTTTGCCGAATACTACGCCCACAATAATGCCTATGTCTATGGCGACAAGATCAGCGATTTGACGGGTGGCGTCGATGATAAACTCGATGCCGCGATCTTTAACGCCGCCGGTCTCTACAAAGGCGTCGTTAAGGTGGGAAGTCGCGACACCTTGCATTTCACCTATAAAGGCAAGGCCATCACGATGGCCGATGCCGCTGGTCAGGTCAATGGCCAAAAGAGTCTTCGGACTTGCTTCGTTGGCAAGTATTTCGTGATTCCGAATACCAATGAAGGTGGGGAAATTATCATCTATCTTAAGGGCAATAAGCGGGCACTTCCGCCGACGACCTTGGACGCGTTACCCGTTCTCGAAGACAGCAAGACGATGGTGATTTATGGCCCCGTCGATGGCAAAAAGCTTTTGACTCATCCTGTTCGCGAGGCTCTTAAAGCGATCAACACTGATGCGACCTTGGTCGATGTGGCAATCTCAATCAAGCGGGGCACCACCTACGTTGCGATGGGCTACGAAGATAACTTAATGGTCTTGCCGATGGATAAGCCCTTCAATCCGGCCCCGACGATGGAACTCAAAGAGAATATGAGCGCGCTCTTTGCCCTCATTGACGCCTTCGATGCGAACGACGTGAAGTAATTTGAACGTTAACCCCCGATTCAATTTCGGGGGTTTTGTTTTCTTTCGTAACGAAGGGGTTTTGTTTAGACTATTAGGTGTTATAGTCTGCTTTTTCTTTGGCACATTCCTTTCAAAAGAAGGCCGTCTCGCTTTTTTTTCGCAGCGCTTTCAATTAACTTCGCAACCATGAAGTTAATAAGAAGTGGTAAAATTCACTACTGTTGAAACATGGAACTGTCTGAGTTTTTCTCTTTGATGAATGTTCACCCCTGGGCCTATGTTGCTCTCTTTTTTAATTTTGGGGTGGTTTTCATCAATGGCTGGACCGATGCTCCGAACTGCATTGCCACGTGTGTTACCACGCACTGCCTTGAACCGAAAAAGGCCATTGTCATGGCCGCCATCGGCAACTTGATTGGCACCATTCTGGTTGGCTTTCTCGCAAAATACCTTTCCAATGTCACCGGCGACGTCTCACAGACGATTGCTGGCATTGTCGACCTTTCTTCATTTGCGCTTGATCACGCGTTGATTGCGGTCGCTTTCGGCTTATTTGCCAATATTCTTTTCTCTTTGGGCTGCACTTACTGCGGTTTTCCTTCAAGCCAGTCGAATGCTCTCGTTGGCGGGCTCACAGGCGGGGCGATGGCCTTGGCGGCTTTGGGCGGCCTCAACTGGTTTGCTCCGGTAGGCCAATCGGCTTGGATTAAAGTTCTGATTGGCTTTTTTGGCTCCATTGTTTTGGGTTTTATCCTTGGCTATGGATTAACGTATTTGATTAAATTTATTTGCAGGCACTTAAAGAAAGGCGAAACGACTCGCTTCTTTACGCATGGACAGATTGTGGCTTCGGGTTTAATGTCGGTTGCTCATGGCATCCAAGATGGGGCCAAGTTCATCGGCGTCTTCCTCGTGATTGCCGCGATGTTGCAAAGCCCGGCCAATGCTATGGAACTTTCTGTTGCAGTCACCGGCTTATTGGGCCAGTGGTGGATTGTCTTTCCGGTTGCCTTCTTCATTACCTGCGGAACCTTAGTCGGAGGCAAATCCATCATCAAAATGATGGGCTCAGGGATGGCTAAATTGGATAAATACA
>JBAYEZ010000149.1:0-3319 GCA_041667485.1 Bacilli bacterium | reverse complement strand
CGTCGATGAGAAGGGCGGCGCCCCGATCGCTCTCGCTTCGAATCAAGCGACCGACCGCCTGCATCACTTTGTTCATGCCAGGGTCGCGGTAGGCGTAGTCGTAACCGCAGCCGTTTTTCTTATCAAAGTAATTGCGGATCAAATCGCGCTCATGACCCAGTTGGGGCAAGCCCATGCCCACCACGGCAACGCCGATCAGCCGATCGGCTACCAGATCGATTCCTTCGCTGAAGGAGCCGCCAATGACGAGGAGCCCGACCGTCGTCTTGGCAGGATGGGGAAGAAAACGGGAAAGAAAGAGCTGTTTTTCTTCGTCGCTCATTTCCCGCTCCTGGAAAAAGACATCGGCTTTCGGGAAAGAAAGAAAGGGCATGATTTTGTCGAGATAGTCATAAGAGGGGAAATAAAGGAAATAGTTTCCGAGCTTGCCGGCGACGAAATGGCGAAGGTAAGAGGCAACCTCCTCATAGGTGTTAGCCCGGTCTTTGTAGCGAGTCGACACCATTGGCGCCAACATCAGATCGAAGTTCTCTTTTGGGAAAGGCGATGACAGCAAAAGATAAGGAACATCGTGGTTTCCAGAGATCGCATCTTGATAATAGGACATCGGGGAAAGCGTGGCGGAAAAGATGACGCGCCCTTTGACGAGATGAAGCGAATCGGACAGCATTTTTGAGGCATCGAGACAGTCAAGATGAAGAACGTAATCGGTTCCCTCTCTTGCGCCATAAATCGTCTCAAAAGGAGCGTAGTTCTCATAGAGAAAACTGAAGCGATGGCTTTCACGGCTGAGTTCTTTATAGGTCTCGCTCAACTTGGGTGGGCTTTTCTTTTGAAGGGCGATCGCCTTTTTGCTGAGGGCATCGAGCGCCTTCTTCACTTCGGCGGGTAAAGCGGCGAGATCGCTGATCTCTTGAGCGGAATCCGTATCGTAGTCTCGCAAAATCTTCTCTAGTTTTCCGATCGCTTTTTTAATTGCCGGATCCTTTAGGTTTTTCAGGGACTTTTTCGCTTTCTCGCAGAGTTCGGCGCTCAACTCGGCTGAATACATACTCCGGCCGCGGTCAACCAGGTTGTGGGCTTCATCGATCAGCACGATATCCTTGCTGGCGTCGGCATCGGGTCCGAAATAACGTTCCAAATGGACCAAGGGGTCGAAGAAATAGTTATAGTCGGCGATGATAACGTCGCTCCAAAGCGAAAGATCAAGCTGCAGCTCAAACGGGCACATCGCGTATTTCTTGGCCAAGTCCACCACGTGGGCGTAGTCAAACCGGTAGCCGGCCCGGCAGGCTTCTTCCATCGCTTTTTTGATTTTGTCGTAATAGCCTTTGGCAAAGGGGCATTCATCCGGACTGCAGGCGGCGCCGGGCGTAAAGCAGATTTTGTCTTTGGCAGTGAGCAAGGAATCGCGGGCGATAAGCCCTTTTTCATAAAGCCGGCTCAAGGCATCGTAGGCGGCTTCGCGGCCGCTGGTTTTCGCCGTCAAATAAAAGATCCGCTCATTGTCGGCGCCGGCAAAGGCTTTGAGGGCGGGATAGAGGGCCGACATCGTTTTGCCTATTCCCGTCGGGGCTTCGCAATAGAAGGTACCGCCATTTTTGGCGATTCCATAGACGTATTTGGCCATCTCGCGCTGACCATCGCGGAAGCTTTTAAAAGGAAATTTCAGCGTTTTGGCCGAGAGATTACGCGCGGAGCGGTGTTCCTCTTGCATCGCGGAAAAATCGAGGTATTCATCCAGCAAGGCATAGATATCTTTTTCGAGGGCGTCGAGGGTGAAAAGTTTCTCAACCACCTTCTTTTCATCGCTCCCTTGCGATAAATACGTCAAGCGGATTGCGCAGCGGTTCTCCTTCTGCCTATGAAGATACATCAAGGCGTAGCATTCGGCCTGGCCGAAGTGCCAGTCCTTTTGCTGCTCATAGAAGACGTTGAGCGGCAAGACGGTGCTTTTGATTTCGTCGATGATCGGGAAATCCCCGCCGACGATGATGCCATCGGCGCGGCCCTCGAGGGCGATAATGCCCTTTTCGCGTTCGAAAATCTCGTTAAGCGGAACCTCGGAAAGATACTCGTGGCCTTGCTTTTTTTGGAATGCGGCATGGAGAACCGTCCCCATTTGCATCGTTTCTTGGTTATAGACGCGCGAATCGATGTCGCCCCGGCGCAACAAAAAATCCACGAGGCCGTGCACCGACAAAGAAAGGAAACGCTTTTTCGCCATCCGCTTATTATAATCGAAGAAACTCAACTTTATTTAAATAAAACGTGATCGGAAAGATGGGCGCCGTTCAAGAAGCTCGCCGCATCCATTTTTTTCTTGCCTTCAAGCTGAACAACATCGAGAGAAAGCTGGCCATCGTAATATTGAACAAGCAGTTTCTTTTTATTCGGGATCATCTCGCCAACGCTGCGGATCACCGCTCCATTTTCGACGTGGGCGGCATAGATTTTAAGTTTCTTGCCGTTCAAAAGAAGATAGGCACCGGGCTCTTCGGAAAGGCCCCGAACGTAATTCCAGGCATCATTAACCGAAAGGCTGAGCGGAAGACGCTCGTCTTCCGGTTTGATTTTATTGGCAATGGTCACATCTTTTTCTTTTTGCTCTTCCCCGGCAATTTCTTTGTTGGCATAGGGCAAGAGGTCCTTGACGATCAATTGAGTGGCCGCCGAAGAAATCTTCGCACAAACCGAGGTGTAATTATCGCTATCGAGCAAAGGGAAAGAAGCTTTGTCATACATTTTTCCCGCATCCATCGCCGCCACCATCTCCATCAAGGTGACACCCGTCTCTTTTTCGCCAGCCATAATCGCCCGCTGAATCGGGGCGGCTCCCCGATACTTCGGAAGCAAAGAGCCATGGAGGTTAAGCGAACCGACTTTGGCAAGATCCAATAACCCCTGCGGGATGATCTGGCCATAAGCCATCGTGACGATCACATCAAAATCGAGGGTTTTGGCAAACGCGAAATCCAGCCGGATTTTGTGAGGCTGAAAAACGGGAATAGCGTGGGCGAGAGCAACCTTTTTGGTCGGGACGATCTCCGCCGTTTTATCGCGGCCGATTTCCTTGTCTTCTTGACAGACGACTCCCACGAGCGAAAAACCGTTGGCGACGAGAGCTTCGAGAATGCTGGCCGACATCGCGGGCGTGCCCATATAAAGAACTTTGATATCTTGAGGTTTTAAAAATGCCATTACCGTATCGTTTTACTTGTGAACCTTTTCGTGTATAAATTATAGCGCGTCAAGATGAGAGGAAACAAAAGATGATTTACAACTCTATCGTCGATACGATTGGCCATACCCCTGTCGT
>JBAYEZ010000148.1:0-3340 GCA_041667485.1 Bacilli bacterium | reverse complement strand
TTTGGATGACAGATGGTCCAAATTCTCGTGAATCATATCGATCCCCATCGAAGCGAAATCAAACCATTGGAATAGGGGGCACCAAAAGAAAGAGGAGGAGTTTGCTGAAAAGACAAAGGAGAAACGGCGCTAATAAACCATAAAAAGCAATCGCGCTGCCCCAATGATAGGCACCACCGCTATAAATAAGATTGTGAAAAAGAGAAGGCAGGCAATCACCGAAAGGCACAAAAGAATCCGAAAGCCGTTAATTTGCAGGTTTTTAGCCAATCGTCTCTCTTCATTAAACGGAGCGAGATACGCTTCCGTGCTCTTCAAAATGCACCTCAGTATTGCAAAAACTAAATCATCGTGTTTAACATACTGAAGTATATGGAAACAACAATGCTTCAACTTGTCTCCTCCCATCGGGATCTCGAAGCCGCTCAAAACGCGACCGAATTGATCGAAGAGGAGCCTACGCTCGAATCGGAAGTAGCTTCGGGCACCGTCGACTTCAACCGCATCATCGGCGTCGTCTTGACCAAAGCGACCGATGAGGACGAACTCCTGGAAGAAAATCCCTGGATCGAGAGAGAATTCGTCTATTCGAAGAACACCCATCTGCGGGTTCTGCCGATCATCCTCTACGATTCGACCCTCGAAGACGTCGATGAAATTTACGAGAAGCACATCTCGGAGATCTATGACGATCTCTTCAGCGATGAGTTCAAACCCCTCGCTTATGACGTGGCCTATCCCAAAGTCTCGAACCGCGAATTGGCTCGGGTCTTGCGCCTTTACTACAGCAAATAGGAGTCGAAACGTTTAAAAGCAAACGGACTGGAAAATAATCCAGCCCGTTTTGCATGGATTTTCGATTATTATCTCTCCTTATTAGCCAAGACAGCCGTCTTTGAACGACAAATTAACCTCAGGCGATGGGCAGGGCGTATTGAGGCCGTCACGCGAGAGAAGCCGACCGAATTGAGAACACCGTTTTCGACATAAATTCGGGGGCTTGATTCCTTTCTTCCGAGAAGAAGTTAAAACGAAACGAAGAATACCAAGAAAAAGATCCGCCTTGCAGCAAGCGCGAAAGAAGTCTTTCTCTCTTTTCTCATCGGCGAGAAAAGGAAGTGGATAGGTCATCTCGATGCCGAAGCGTTTCTTCAAATCGTCTAAAATGGACCTAAGTTTAAAAAGCTTGCATCAGTATGATTTCATTTTTACTCATAGGAACCCCTCTGGGATTTATTCATCGTGCCTTGATGAGAAAAGAAAGCGTTGATGAATTTTTCAGCGATAAAGATCAAAGATCAAAACAAAGATGGCCAGGAAACCGACCAAGAAACTAAGGACGGTGACGATCCAATAGACCGCTAAGGCATTTTTTCGTTCACTCCGAAAGCCCTTTGCTCGTAGCAGTTCTCGCTTTTTCCTTATGGATGTCTTAATAAGACGAGCTTCTTTGGGCGAGAAACTTTTGCCGCAATGGGGGCAAGAGCAATCGAGGCATTCCGTATCGATAACGACCATTTTTCCGCAATAAGGGCACCGCACAGCAGTCCGCATGAAAAAACCTCCTATTCTCCACGCTCATAAAAGTCGGCCCCTTCGCTAATTTTTATTATAAGACTCTTTCAAGAGGGTACATCGCCCTCTTTTGAAGCAAACCAACGGCTCGGTTTAATAGGCTTTTGAAAAGCGAAATGGATTTTGCCGGGGTTTAAAGAAATGAAGAGAATGACATAATTCGAATTAGAAGCGCATTTCATTTCTTTGTTTCCATCATTCCGCTTCATAAGACAAAATGGCTTCTCTAAACCCTTTCTTTAAGAAAAGAAGCCTTCTCCGCTTTATCCCTTAGGAAAATAAAGGTATAGTTAAGAACAAGGTCTTAGCTATGAAAAAATCCCTCGCCTACTTCCAATCCGGCGGTCCAACCGCCGTGATAAATCGCTCGCTCAAGGGGGTCATCGAAGAAGCTCTTCTCCATCAAGAAATTGACAAGATTTTCGGTGCCAAATATGGCATCGAAGGGCTGATTGATGATGATCTCGTCCGGCTTGATACTCTCCCAAAGGAAACGCTGGATTGCCTCGGGAACATGCCAGGTGCTGCCCTTGGAAGCAGCCGGAAAAAGATGCCCGAAGATCTTTCGAATCCCATCTATGAGAAAATCATTGCTGCCTTGACTGCCCACAATATTGGCTACCTGCTCGTTAACGGTGGCAACGATTCGATGGATACCTGCCGCCGCTTAAGCGATCTTTTCGCCTCACGAAAACTTTCCGTTTCGGTCATCGGCATTCCGAAGACTATCGACAACGATTTGGCTTTGACTGATCACTCCATTGGCTATCCTTCAGCGGCCCGCCATGTCATCAACTCGACGGCCATGATCATCGATGACGCCAAAGCCTATAAGAAAGGCAAAATCGTCCTCGTCGAAATCATGGGTCGCGACACGGGCTGGCTTACCGCCACCGTCGATCTTTTGCCCGCCGATCGACGCCCTGATTTAATTTACGTTCCGGAAATGAAATGGGATGAAGAGGACTTCTTAAAGCGAGTCTCTGCCATCTATGCCCAGAAAGGCTATGCCGTCTGCGCCTTATCCGAAGGGATGCCCATCAGCCATCAAAATGATTGTGGAGTCGACTCCTTCGGCCATCGTCCGCTCGAGGGCTGCTGCCTTGCTTTAGGACGCATCATCGATGAGAGACTTCATATCGCAAATCGAACCATTGAGCTCTCGATTCCGACCCGAGCCGATCCCTATCTTCGGAGCCCAGTCGATGCAAAAGAAGCCCGAAATGCCGGTGTTTTTGCGGTAAAAGCCGCCCTCAATGGCGAAAGCGGAAAGATGGTTATCATCAAACGAATCTGTTCTTCACCCTACCGTTCCGAATTCGCGTTAGCCCCGGTAGAAAAAATAGCCGACCAAACCGTTTATCTCCCCTCCGCCTATCTCCGCGATCCAACCCGCATGAGCGATTCTTTCCGAAAATATCTCCGTCCGCTTTTGGGGACGGAGATCGTCTATAAATCCCGCAAAATCATTTAAAATCCCTGCAAATCATAAGCGAATCGACAAGAAATGACTTCGCTTTTTTCGTTGAGCGATAACCGTTTTCTTCTCGGGTAAAGGACGACAACTGTCCGGAAGGCATTTCGCATAAGAAAACCGAAACAGAAAAGAAATTGGGCCGCTTGCGCTTTAAAAAATCTGGCACCGTCCATGGCAGCCAAAACGAAAATTAAGACAACTACCACGAGAGAAAACTCTTGGCCTCCTCTCGACTCCTCATCAATGAAAAAGAGATTAGCCAACTCGATTGACTTCACGGGCAAAAAT
>JBAYEZ010000147.1:0-3383 GCA_041667485.1 Bacilli bacterium | reverse complement strand
TTCTTTTTGATGCAGAGTTTGGCGTCATGGCAGTGAAAGATCTGCTCGAGAAGCATCATGCCTTTGAGGATCTCTTCGGGGTGTTCGAGCATCATCCGTTGATCGGAGGTGATGTAAGGCTCGCATTCGATACCGTTGATCAAAATCACCTTGATCGGGGCGTCAATCGCCATCTTGACATAGGTCGGGAACGAGGAGCCGCCCAGGCCAACCGAAGCGCAATTCTTCAATATCTCCGTCACATCGGCTTTGGTGAGCTTGCCAATCTCTTCATCGCTCCGCTCCTTCACCGCGGGATCCATCGTGTCTTTGAAATCGTTGTGGATCTTGATGAAGTTCACCAGTTTTCCCGAGCGGTGATAGTGGCGCTCGAATCCTTCGAAGGTGCCACTGCAGGTCGCATGGATCGGTTGGTCGAAGAAGGCTGCGTGACGCATGCCGATCACTTGGCAGCAATTGACGTGGTCGCCCTCTTTGATGTAGACATCCGCTTTCCCGCAGCGGGCGTTGTCCGTCGCGATATAGAGGTACTCGGGGAGAGGCGCCTCGACCGTCGGAAGCTGGCCCAAGAGCTTTTTGGTGTCTTGGATATACTTTGTTTTCTTGATCATTAAGATTTGGGACGAAGCCTATAGGCTTGCTCCTTTTCTTGTTTATTATAATCTTTCAGGAAATAAGTAAAAGAGGACGATATCAGTAAAAGACCACCAATATCGAGAACAACGATAAAACCTTTTCTCTCATGATTAATGTAAATATCGGTATTTTTACAAATGAATAAATTCCATTTCTGCTTTCTCGTTCATTTTGCCTTTCGAACATAGGCGTTTTCCTTCCTCTTGTTCGAGGATGGTTTTCTCCTTTTCAGGGTGTAGACTTATTTTTAAATGAAGGAAAGCCCAATGAAAAAAGAAATGAATTCCGCCACGTTTCTAAGCGACGCGGCCAAAACCTACGAGGCGATCATCAAAGTTCTCAAAGAAGCTGGCGATAAGTTCGAAGGGGAATTTGGCAAAAAGGATTTCTCCTCGGAGCGTTTTCTCGCCCAATTCGACCTCTTGCTCCAACTCGTGCTCTTCAAAACGGGAATCGCCGATGGAAAGTTGAGCGAAAACGAGGCCTTGGCCATTCAAGAACTCCCCCAATACGGCGATTTGCTGGATCTCTTATCCAACGGTGAGAAAGAGAAGAGAATCCATTGGAAGGACTTCGTCAACGAGGGGGTCGCCTCTTTGGTCAACTTCACCCGCTTGGCCGAGAGTGCGGCCGATCGGATCATCCGCAACTTCTTCGCCCCGATCGCCTTTGTCGACGAAGAAACCAATGGCGAGGAGCGTTTCTTCCTCCTCGTCGCCCACGCCATCCATCAGATTGCCGATGATGTCTCGGGAATCGATGGCCTCCAAGAAGAATCGGAGAAGGTGGCCGCCTATCAAGCGATGATGAGCGATTGCCGCGACCGCTACGACGCTGAAGTCAAAGAAATCCGCGCTCAGCTTCCGCCTGACGGGCAAGCCTGAAGCGAAGCCAAATGAAAAGCCAGCCATTCTCCAAAACGGCTGGCTCTTTTTTTGTCATGGCGCCCCGAGCAGGATTTGAACCCGCAACCCTCAGATTCGAAGTCTGGTACTCTATCCAGTTGCGCTATCGGGGCACGCGAAGAAAGTATACTCTTCTTTTCTTTTCCGTTAAGAGTGTTCTCTCGGACTTAATCCACCATTCCGCCGAGAAATCCGTTGCCCAACGAAAGGCTGCAAAAAGGGGGCCGTCCCACCATCGGGACAGGGACCCTCGTTCGACTTCCCCATAATCACAATATCGCCCGAGTCGATCCGATCGAGCCCGCCGATCACGTTGCGCAGCGTCGACTTGCCGCTTCCCCTCTTGCCTAAAATAAAGACGAGGCCTCTTTTTCGCCGAAAGCCAAATCGGCGTGATTGAGCACCCGAACCTCCGAACCTTTCTTGACCCGATAAGTCTTGCCAACATCGATGGGCTGTTTCATAAAGAACCCCGCTGGATCGTCAATTCGACCTCAGCGAGGAGGTGGGCGACCATACTAATCCAGTTAAATGCAGACAAGGAAACAGCGAAATCTAATGTTTCTTTATTAAACCAACCCGAACATAGATTCCCTCGACGTGGCGGAGATAAAAATCCGTGGTGAAAAGGGCGTCGATTTCCTCATCGGATAAAACCGAGGTTACTTTTGCGCAAGATTTTAAAGCGACGTTAAACGGCGTGCCCCCTTGGGCGGCCGCCATCGCCAAGGGTTGAATCGTATCATAAGCTTCTTCGCGGACGAGTCCTTTTTCAATCAAAGCGGTCAACACCCTTTGGGCATAAACCGCGCCGCCCGTCAGATTGATGTTCTTCCTCATGGCCGCCGGGAACACGACTAAATTCGTCACCACCGCGTTCATCCGTTCGACCATGTAATCGAAGAGGGTCATCATGTCGATGAAAGCGACCCGCTCGACCGAGGAATGGGAGATGTCGCGCTCATGATAGAGGGCGTTATCTTCAAGAATCGGTATTAAATAGCCGCGCATCATCCTGGCGCAGCCGCAGATGTTCTCCGAAGCGATCGGATTGCGCTTCTGTGGCATCGCGCTCGAGCCTTTTTGGCCTTTGGCGAAGCCTTCTTCGACCTCGCCGATCTCGCTGCGGGACAAATTGCGGATCTCGGTCGCGATCTTTTCCAAACTCGAGGCGATAATCACGAGGGCGCTGGCGTAGCGTTCATGGAAATCGCGCGAAAGGACTTGCGTCGAAATATCGGCGCTCCGAAGAGAGAACTTCGCCGCCACATAATCCTGAACGAAAGGATCGACGTTGGCGTAATTGCCGACCGCGCCTGACATCTTGCAGGCTTCAATCCCCGGCCGTTCTTCTTCAAATAGGGCAATGCCGCGTTGGAGTTCGGCATAGTATTCGGCCCACTTCAGACCAAAGGAGGTCACTTCGGCATGCATGCCATGCGTCCGGGCGATGCAAGGCGTCATCTCGTAGGCTAAAGCCTTGTCTTTAATCGAAGATAAAAGGGTCGCCAAATCTTGGGCGATCACATTGTCGGCTTTTTGATAGAGCAAACCCATCGCCGTATCGACCACGTCGGTCGAGGTAAGGCCATAATGAATCCACTTCTTTTCGGGGCCGAGCGTCTCGCCAATCTGGCGGGTAAAAGCCACGACGTCGTGGCGAGTGATGGCCTCAAGTTCGTTGATCCGTTTCACATCGATATGGGATTGGCTTTGGATTTTCGCTAAATCCGCGGCCGGAACCACCCCGAGTTTCGCCCAGGCTTCAACGGCGGCGAGCTCAACGGCGAGGTAGGCAGTGAAGCGCGCTTCATCGGAGAAGAGATCGGCGAAGGCCTTGGG
>JBAYEZ010000146.1:0-3409 GCA_041667485.1 Bacilli bacterium | reverse complement strand
TCTCGTATTGAATCGGGCCCAAATCGGACATGCCAAACTCAGTGACCATCATGCGGGCTAAACGGGTGGCTTCCTGAATGTCGTTTTCGGCGCCGGTCGAAATGTCATCGAAGAAGATTTCCTCACTGGCCCGGCCACCGAGGAGACCAGTGATCTGAGCCAAGAGTTCTTTCTTGGTAAGTAAGAAACGATCGTCTTCCGGGGTCATCAAGACGTGACCGCCCGTGCGACCACGCGGAATGATCGTGATCTTTTGAACTTTCTCGGAATAAGGAAGAATGAGACCAATGACGGCGTGGCCCGCTTCGTGGAAGGCCACTTCTTTCCGCTCCTGATCGTTCATGCCCTTGCCGCTCTTGGCTGGACCCGCGATCCGGCGATCAATTGCCTCGTCGATTTCGGCCATGCCAACGGATTCTTTGTGGAAACGAACAGCCAAGATAGCCGCTTCGTTAAGAATGTTTTCAATATCGGCGCCTGAGAAGCCAACCGTTCGCTTTGAGAGAGCGTGGAAGTCGACCGAAGGGTTAATCTTCTTATTGCGCGCGTGGACCTTGAAGATTGCTTCACGACCAGCGGCATCGGGAAGCGAAACGGTGATGATGCGGTCAAAGCGACCCGGACGCAAGAGAGCGGGATCGAGGACGTCGTCGCGGTTTGTTGCGGCGATGACCAAGATACCGGCATTATATTCGAAACCATCCATTTCAACGAGCAATTGGTTCAGCGTCTGTTCGCGTTCATCGTTGCCGCCGCCTAAGCCAGCGCCTCTTTGCCGGCCGACAGCATCGATTTCATCAATGAAGACGATACAAGGCGCCGTCTGTTTGGCTTTGTGGAAAAGATCGCGGACACGGCCAGCGCCGACGCCAACGAACATTTCAACGAAATCAGAACCAGAGATGCTATAGAACGGCACGCCCGCTTCACCAGCGACCGCCTTTGCAAGAAGGGTTTTACCGGTGCCTGGATTGCCGATAAGCAAGACGCCTTTCGGTAAGCGCGCGCCAAATTTGGAATACTTTTTCGGATCCTTAAGATACTCGACCATTTCAACCATTTCGGCTTTCTCTTCGTCGCAGCCTGCAACATCGGAGAAGCGAATCTTCGAGGCATCTTCTCTCCGGGCGGGGGACTTATTGAAATCCATCGCCTGACGGTTAGCGCCATTGACCGAAGAATTAAGCATGCGGAAGAAGAAGAATCCCAAAAGGAGAATCAAAGCTAACTCGATGATGGTTGGTCCCCAGGTATCCCACCAACTGGCAGTATACGGATCGGTGTTATCCAAGGTGGCGATAGTGAAATTAGGAGTGGTGTTGCTCTTCTCTTTGACCCAATCGATGCTGGGCCAATCCGAAACCCGAGCGAGGAAGACCTCGCTCCAAGAGGCATTTTGAGCTAAAACGACGCCGTCAGCACCTTTGATTTCCATGGTAACGCCAGGGTGTGGTGCTTCCGTGGTCCAGTGGTTCGCGGGCAAAATCAACTTGAAACTCGCTGAGGTGTGATTCTTATCATGTTTATAGGCTTCGCCCGTCACCGTTGTGGTCGAGATGTTGGTTGTGACGCTGACGTTGCGGACGTAGTACTCCCCGTTGTTATAATCGCCAGCGATGGTATTTAAATCATCGACATCGGTTCGAAGAATCGTATCCAAATCACTCTCGGCAAAAGTAGTCGGCCCCGTGGTAATGATCTGGCGAATGATCACCGAGACAATCAAAACGACAAAGAGGACGGTGAAAAAATAGGGCAGGATATAGCTCCAGACACTTCGCTTGTTGTTGGAATCGTTCATTTTTGTTCTCCGTTTAATTAAGGTGTTTGACTAAGAATTAACTATAAGTTAATCGTTTTTGTTGGGGCTATACGCAAGATACACCCGAAAGCAAAAACGCACAACTACATTGCTCTACTTTTCATCGTTTTTCACGTGAATATTCAAAATCGAGTTGTGATACTCACTAAAACCCTTCTTGTAATGAGGCACATAAATAATCTTATTGTCCTTGTTGAGGAAGACGGGCCAAACACGGAGCAAGCGGGCAGAAACGCCCGCGGCAGCCAGCATGCGACGGACGGAAACGAGATAGCCGCCAAAGGTAGAGACGTCCTGGGGAAGAACGCTTCGGACCGTGAGAGGATAATCTTCAGGATGGATGTTACGATCTTCCGCTCCCATCGTGAAATCAAGATCGAAAGTTTCGCAGCTGAATTTCATCGGCTTATCAAGAACGTAAGTGTAGGGCATGTCGAGCCCGTCGGTATCAAGGGTTAAAACATCATATTCCTTAACCATGAAAATGTCACCCTTCAATTTGAGAGTGGAGTTCAGCTCTTTGTTGAGGGCCATCGCTCGGATATCCGCCAGCATCTTTGGGGTGATGGTCACCTGGACTGGAGCGTGCTGATTCACAAAATCCATGATGGTTTTAGCAAACTCATCCGGGGTCAATGCGATAATTGCGCGAATCTCTAACTCATCGACAGTTTTGATTGATTGATCGATGCTGTTAATAAAGTTGGTCTTCTCGGAATTTTCCTTGATCATCTGTTGGAGAAGCTGATCGCGCTCGACCTCATTCATCTGGTAAATCTTTTGCCGAACTTCGGTGGTAAAAAGATGATCGACTCCCGTGGCAGCCTCGAGATAAGGAACGTTATTTTGGTTGCAATAAGCCTTGAGATCGCTCCGAGTGAATTCAAGAAGCGGCCGCACAACCATCATGCCGTTATTGGTTGAGACCTTACTATAGCCATACTTGGCGGTTTTGATGCCATGGAGTTTGGCGGTCAGATAAATCTCAAGGATGTCGTCCTGCATATGGGAAATGAAGAGAGCGGCGGCGTTATGCTTGTCGTACATCTCCTTAAAAAAAGCATAACGAATCCGCCTCTGCCAGGCGGCATAGTTCTTATCTTTGCCCGTTTGGTCGACCTTCGCGGTATCGCAAACCTCGAGAATCAAATCATTTTTAGTGCAAAACTCTTGCAGTTCAGACTGGGCTTTGCCCGAATCGGCATTCAAATGGTAATTGACGTGGCAGACGACGGGTTTAACGCCCGCCTCGAGCATCAGACCCAATAGGCATTGTCCGGAAGGGCCGAAGGTATCGGCCACCAAATAAGTGTTCCCGGGGGCAAACGTATAATCCAAGACCGCGGCATTGAGCATAAGTTACTCTCCTCTCTCCCCGACTACATCGGAGACGATTTCATACATACTCGTTGCCTCTTCTTTTCGTGCAAATTCACGAACCGAGAGGACTTTTGCAGTAATTTTGTGTCGACCGAGAAGCAGGGTCAGCGTATCGCCAACCATCACTTCGCTCATGGCTTTGGCGAGTTTGCCATTAACAAACACATCGCCATCGTCGCAAAGCTCTTTGGCAGTTTCTCGTCTCTT
>JBAYEZ010000145.1:0-3429 GCA_041667485.1 Bacilli bacterium | reverse complement strand
CACAAAGTAGACAAGTGATAAAAGGCTTGTCTACTTTTTTGTTATCCTCGGGTCAGGGGAAAGGCAAAGGAAACGAAGAAAAGGATGAGGCCAACCAAGGAAAGGCCGACCTCATTGCCGAATTGCAGAATGGAGCGAAAATTGGGCCACTACAGAAAAAATGCCAAAAATGAGAAATTGGCAAGACCTCCGTATTACGAATGTTGTCGCCGCCACGATTATGTCCTAATCGATTTTTCTCTTCGATTTGAAGCGGAATGACGAGGATGTTCGAAGAAACGTACTGCCGTTTTAACCATTAATATTTGACGACGAAATAAATGCTGTCTTCCGGGGCGGTGCCGTTATCATCGGCCTTCAGGTGAATCTGCAAAACGTGATAAACCGGTTTGGCTGGATCTTTCCGATCCATCTTCTTGACCAGAAGTTGCCCTGAGCGGGAAGTCTGGCTCTCGCCTAGAGTGGTAGCCGCACCGCTGCTCGAAGACGAATTGCTCACCGCCGTCCCGCTAACGAAAGAAAAATAGGGATCAGTTGGGCAATAATACAAAATCGAACGCGAAGTCGATGTCTCAGGAAGAATAATCGCATTGAAAACATAAAACATATACGAGTTTCCTGAGCCATCGACCGCGTCGGCTTTGAATGGCACTTCCAAAGTCTTGTTCGCTGGATCAATTCCGTGGCTGTTCATATCCAATATCTGGACAGAACTAATATAAATAACCGGCTCAATTCCCACCGCTTGGGTGCCGACAAACGCAACAATGACCACTGAAAGAACGGCAATAACTGAAATCAAAATTCCGACGATTTTCTTCATGTTATTCTCCTTTTTGATAAATGAATTTGCACTTCTGATGGAAGAGCGCGATGTTTAGAGCCAAGAAAATCAAGCCGATAATCATCAATTTGAGGTAGCTCGACGTCACCCCGTCACGCAAGAATAGAAAGAAGAAAATCGCTTGGACAAAAGAAATCACGAAAGCAGACAAAACGATAGCGCGTTCGTTGGCGCTTTCCATTGTCTCGGCGCTGAAAGTGCTTTTGATCGAAGTAAAATCCAATCCAGCTGCAAAAAGCATGTGTCCTGCGTAGAAAGAGCAAAGCCCAATCGCGAGAAAGGCGACAGCCCCAGAGTTAACCCATTCCGAGCCATCGGGGGCCAACTTCATTCCAGTGACTTGCCCATACATGATGCAAGAAACGATGATGGAGGCAAATCCCATGGCCATCGGCAAAATCAATTTGCTGAGGAGAATCAGGCTGGCAGAACGAGGATACGAGCGGTTGATGAAAAAGGCTTTTCCTTCATCGGAATAGATGTGAACAATGCTCCCGTTGGAATTTAAAACTACCAAAAGGAGAATCAGGATATTCACGACTGAGATGTACATATTTCCGACCACCGTCGTGTTCATCGCGCCAAAAACCTTGTCGAGAATCGTGATGAAAATGGGCAAAAAGACGAAGACGCCGAATAAACTCATAAACGTTCCAGGATCCTTGATCAGCAGGGTTATTTCTTTAGTCAATTGGGCAAAAAAGAAGGAACGTTGGTTGGTTTGGCGAATCAAAACCGCGCTATTGCTGGTATATTCAAAAGATTCGCTGGCCAAACGTAAATAAAGTTTGGAAACAAGCCAGAAAACGAGAGTGCCCGCCACGAGAATGATTCCCAAAAGCGAAAGAAAGGCCCAAAGACTTTGGATGTCCAAAGCCGGAACGGAAAAGCCGTTCGTGAAGCCTATCATCATCAAAGTAAGACAATACAATGGATAGGCCTTATCCCGATAATTTTTAAGGAAATCCTGCATCCGAGCGAAATATGGACCCCAATTAGAAAAGATATCGATTTTATTTGGCAATAACGACATCAGCCAAGAAACAACGCCGATAAAGGAGGCAAAAAGAAGGACATAGACGATAAGTTCGAGCAAACTATTCTGCCGCAGGAAGCGACTGACGAAAAAGCCGGGGACCGAAAGCAGAGCGGCCACGAACACCTCGGCCAAAACCACAATAAATAAAGCCACAAAGAGCCAAAGAAATAAGGAGAAAGGAAAGTGGCTGATCAGCATGTACGAAAACAAAACGGGGCCAATGACCATGACGGCCCTAGCGTACTCGGAGACAAAGAAAACCATCAAGCGCGCCAGAAAGACCGTCAAGCCCTTTGCGGGATACGTAATCAGCATGCGGTTATCGGGGCTGTAATAAAGAGATTTGGTTAATCCGATCGTCGCGTTGAGAAGGCTGAGGAGGAGCAAGACGCTGACAAGAAAGGAGGGGACCATCTGCGGGATCAAACTCAGCAAAGAAAAGACCCGGAAAAGTTCCGCGACGAAATATAAAAGGTAATCAAGACCAGTTAAAGCGGCGAAGATGAGCAAAGAGGAGGTGATTTTGATAATCGAGGCTTTCCACTCGCCCTTTTCTTTGAAAGAAAGTTTCGACGTGTCTGAAAAAAGCAGTTTAACCAAAGTCCAAAATCTCCGCAATTCGGACTTCTTTTCTTCTTTCTTTTGGGTTTTTTGTTCCAAAACATCAACCATTTTCTTCACTCCCCGAACCGTTTCTCTTCCTTTAAGAGAGCTTGGGCTTCTTCTTCAGTGTCGGCCGTCTTTTCCAAGAAGAGAGCTTCGAGGTCGATCCCTTTCGCATTAATCTCATCCATCGAGGAAGCGTAGATAAGTTTCCCCCGTTTAATGATGAGGATCTCATTGCAAAGATTGTGAACGACGTCGATCAAGTGAGAAGAGAAGAAAACGATATTGCCTTTCGCCGCGTGTTCACGCATGCATTCCTTGATTTGGAATATCGAATTGGGGTCGACTCCGGTCATCGGCTCATCGAGGATCCAAATTTTCGGATCATGGACCAGCGCTCCGATAATGGTGATCTTTTGCTTCATTCCGTGCGAATAGATTTTGATTTGTTTGTCAAAATGATCTCGCATTTCTAGCCGATCGAGAAGGCGAGAAATTCTTTCATCACGATCTTTTTTGCTAACGCTGTAGATATCCGCGACATAGTTGATGTACTGGCGCCCAGTCAAATTCTCGTACAGCGCATAGATATCTGGAACAAAGCCGATTTGTTCTTTCGCCTTCACCGATTCGTGAACCGCATCGTAACCGCAGACGGAAATCGAGCCTTCGTTAAAGCCATGCATTCCGACAACCGCTTTGATGATTGTCGATTTTCCTGCGCCATTCTTGCCGAGAAAACCATAAATCTTTCCACCTGAGATATCTAAAGAAAAGTCCTCAACCGCCGGGGTTTTCGCATTGCCATATCGCTTGGTGAAATGGCTGATGAGGAGACGGGGCTCGTGGCTGTTTTCGTTTTGTTCCATAGGCAGATCCCTTCTTTCTTGTAATTTTTCGAATTGCAGTTGGCTCACATGATATTGGCGACTATTTTCGT
>JBAYEZ010000144.1:0-3438 GCA_041667485.1 Bacilli bacterium | reverse complement strand
GCGTCGAGGAAGAGCAAATGGTGATCGACCATGAAGTTAAAGAAATAATCGGTATCGGGCGATAGGGCCTTATACATCTCTTTGGCATGGGCGACCTTTTCATCGGTCGTGCCGAGCGGAAGCGGGTTGCCGTTCTTGAAGACAAAGCCCAAATCGTAGAGCTTCGGATTCTTAATGCCGGTGCGCTTGGCTTGCTCGCGCATCAATTTATTGGCAAGCGGAGCCACCACTTCGCGAATCTGATCGCGGTAGGAAGCGACCATCTCGGGCGTGTAATCGAAACGATTCATATGGATATAGGCCAACTCGGTGTAGGATTTGTAACCCAATTTCTGAGCCATCGCCGTCCGCACTTTGACGAGTTTGTCATAGATGCCTTCAATCTCGTCTTTTTTCGCGTTGACGGCCGCATCAACGGCTTGTCTCGCCTCTTTACGGGTCTCGCGATCGGGATCGGTCGTGAATTTTGCCATCTGCGGCAAGTTGTAGCTGCCGCCGCGGAAAGCGATTTGAATGCTGGCGATCAAGGCGTCGTATTGCATGACGAGTTTATTCTCTTCGGTCGCTTCGGGGACGATCTTCTCATCGAAGCCTTTGAGCTGATACTCGTACATCGTGAAAAGGAAACTGCCGAACTTCTTCTCAAGATAGGGGCGGTAAGGCGAGGAAACGAAAGCCTTGGTGAAGTTGAGTTGGGCAGCCGAGATGAGCGGGAGCCCTTCGTTGAGGGTGTTCATCGCTTTCTCGTACTTCGGGTTGGTGGTCTCTAAGCTATAGAGAACCTGAACGTGAGTGATGTCATCGTAGACTTTGTCGCCGAAACGCGACATCTTCTTGCTAATTTTGTAAGCTTCTTCTTGCGAAGAAACCGCCTTGAATTCTTCCGTCAAGGCGTTAATTTTCTTGATGACCGACTTGATGTGAGGAACCTTGAAGGGCCACTCTTCGAAATTCGCTAATTCTTTTGCCATAACTTTCTCCTGGTGTTATTTCCGGCGAATACTCCGTTTCGTCTCGACCTTTGTCTTCTTCTTCAGGAGGGGGAATTTCTTAGCCAAGAGACGGGCGTCTTCACTGAGCCAAAGGTAATAGTCCTCATCCTTTTCGTCATAGGTGAGATGGATATAACCTTTTCGGACCAGTTGGTGCAGCCGCATCTTGAGGCGCTTGCTCCCTAAGGAAGGCAAGGCGGCAAAGGAGGCGGAAGAAACGAGTTCGCAAGTTTCTTGATCCAAAACCCCAAGCACGATTTTGCAAAAGCCATTCGCGGTCACTTCGTAGCCCTCTTTCTCTAAAGAAAGGAGGAGAGCCAATAAGCGAACCAAGGAAGGGTTTAAACTTGTTTTGCGAGGGTTTTTCATGGAAACCGTCCTCATTATAGGGATGAAGAGCAAAAAGTCACGATTTTATCAAGAAAGATGCAAAAAAAGCGTTTTCAACCACTTTCAAAGGTTATAATGCGCTCATGGCTAGCCTTCTCGTTTCTTCAAATTTAGCAGGTTTCCCCGACCTCCTCGTCCTCATCCTTTCGCTTAGGAACGTTGAGAAAGAGCCCCTCGATGTGTTTCTTTTATCCGCCACTTTCGCGGACTACGATCCGCGCTACGAGGGACTTAGTGAAAAGGAAGCGGGATTTCTCAGGGATATTTTAAAAGAAGGCAACCCAGATAACGATCTTTCGCTCGACGATCTCACCCCTCGCGTCAAAAGAGACTTCCCCTACCTCGCGCATTTCTCCCATCGTTACACGCCTTATTCGCTCTTTCGTCTCTATGCCGATTCGCTCCCTTTTTCCCCGGAGAAATTGCTCTATCTCGATACCGACATCGTGGTGATGAAACCGCTCGACGAGCTTTTCAAAAAAGACCTCAAAGGCTACGATTTGGCTTTGGTCAAAGATCCTGTCGGAGCGCCTGTGAAAGGCAAAAACTACGGAAATTCGGGTGTGCTTTTGCTCAATCTCCCCCAAATCAAGGCGGACGGCGCTTTCGAACGCTGCCGAAACGCGATTGCCTTAAAGAAGCACGGGGCCTATGACCAAGACGCCATTAACCGCGAATGTCAGAAGCTTTTTCTCCCCGAGAAGTACAACGAGCAAAAGAAGACGAAAGAGGAAACGATCATCCGTCACTACCCGCGCTATCTCCGGATTTTTCCTTATCTCCACGACCAAGTAATCCGCCCGTCAAATCCCGATCTTTTCCGGGCTCATTACCCCCACGAGCACGAAGTTTTATTACAAGAATTCGAAAAAGAACTGAGGCGTTATCACGGAAAATGAAACCGCCCTAATCGAAAAAACCCATAATGGCTTAAATTTATGCCATAACTTAAGCCTCGGCGGCCCCGAGGAAGTCTTGCCTTATCACTTTTCTTGCGGAAAAAGCAGGATGAACCTAGAATATCCACCGGGTAAAGAAAAATGGTTGACAGCACCGAAACACAAATTCAAAACGTCCTCGATAAAGTCCGTCCCTTCCTTCAACGTGAAGGGGGCGACGTCGAGTATATCGGTTTTAAAGAGGGCATCGTCTATGTCCGGATGGTCGGCGCCTGCGAAGGCTGTGCCTATGTCGACCAAGATATTTCGGCCGGAGTCGAGATTATCTTGATGGAAGAGGTGCCCGGCGTCATCAAATGCGATGCCTCGGGCGTCTATCCGCAGGATGTGATGAATCAGTACTTGGCCCGCAAAGAAGAAAAAGACCAAAAGAAAGCGGAGCAAGACATCGCAAAGAAATAACCGCTTTTGCGGTTTTTTCTTAAAGGAGTTCCTTATGAAAATCATCGCCTTTAACGTCAATGGGATCCGGGCGATCCTCCAGAAAAGTTTTGCCAAGGATATCGCCGCCCTCAATCCCGATGTCCTCGTCATCGAAGAAACCAAACTTTCCGAAGAACTTCATAGCGCTTTCCCCTTCGCCCCGAAAGGTTACGAAACCTATTGGAGTGTCAGCAAACTCCGGAAAGGCTACTCGGGCGTCGCCATCCTCAGCAAAATCAAACCGTTAAGCGTCCATTACGGGCTCGCTAATGAAAAATACGACGATGAGGGGCGGGTAGTCACCCTTGAGTTCTCCTCCTTCTATCTCATCGGCGCTTATGTCCCGAATTCGGGCGAGGGCTTAAAGCGACTTGATTTCCGAATGAGCTTCGAAGACGATCTTCTTGCCTACATGAAAGAACTCGACAGCAAAAAACCCGTCGTCTTGACGGGCGATCTCAATGTGGCCCATGAGGAGATCGATATCAAGAACCCGAAAGAGAACGTTCATAACGCGGGCTTCACCCCCGAAGAACGGACCAAATTCAGCCGACTCCTTTCCGCTGGATTCGTCGACAGTTTCCGTTCGCTCTATCCCACGAAAGTCCAGTATTCTTGGTGGAGCTACCGTTTTAACGCTCGCGCTTCCAACGCGGGTTGGCGCATTGACTACT
>JBAYEZ010000143.1:0-3440 GCA_041667485.1 Bacilli bacterium | reverse complement strand
GTGCCATGTCCCGACTTTGCGAGTTTTCTCGCGTGGGATAATATACCACTTCGAAAACGGAATTAAAAGAGAGTCATCTGGTTTGTTTCGCCCATTCCATCCAGAACGCCGAGTTTCCGCAACACTTCAATGTCGCTTTGGCTCAGTTTGGTTCGATCGCGGAGATCCTCGATCGAGATGAAAGGACCATCTTTGCGAGCGGCTACGACGGTATCGGCTGCGGTTGCGCCCAAACCCGAAATAACACTGAAAGGAGGAATGATGGCGTTCCCTTCCGTGTCTACCACCCAATCGCTTCCTAACGAACGCATTAAATCGATATTTTTGATATGGTAGCCTCGATCGACCATCTCGGCGGACGCGATGAGCGTTTTCAAAACTTCATCATCCTTATCCGAATACTTTCTTTCTTCGCCAAAACGGTCTTTGAAAATCGTGCCAGGAATCTTCGAGGCAGCCTGAAGCCGATGAATTTCTCCGACGATCCGATCAAGCGGCCACGTCATCACTTCAACATCGAATTTATCGCAGCGAACCGTGAAATACGTCGCATAGAATTCGAGCGGATGGTATATCTTAAACCAAGCCACTCGAACAGCTCCCATAACGTAGGCGGTAGCGTGGGCGCGTGGAAAGAGATAGCGGATTTTCTTGCAGCTTTCAATGAAATAATCAGGCACATTGTGCTTCTTCATCTCATCGATATCTTCTTGTTTGAGGGGCTTGCCGACCTTGTTTTTGCGAACATACTCCATGATTTTGAAAGCCTTGGAGTTGTCAATGCCGTATCCAATCAAATCGTTCATGATATCGTCACGGCACCCGATGACGCCTTGCAGGGTTGTCACTTTGTTTTTAATCAAGGCTTCAGCATTGTCGTTCCAAACGTTCGTGCCATGGCTTAAGCCAGAAATAATCAGCAAATCGTTGAAGGAATGGGCATTGGCCTCCTCAAGAAGGCCTTGAACGAAGCTGGTGCCGAATTCCGGAAGAGCGATTGCCCCGGTCTTGAATTCGAGCGGATTCCGCTTCAAGCCAAGTTCTTTTGGCGAAGAGAAAAGCGAAAGAACCCGGGGATCGTTCATCGGGATGGAGCGAATATCAATGTTAGTCAATAGCGACATCATCCGCAAAGCCATCGGGTCGACGTGGCCGAGCAAGTCCAGCTTTAAAACGGAATCGTGCATGCTGGCAAATTCGTAATGGGTTGTCAGCCAGCTTGCGTCCGGGTCATCAGCCGGGTGTTGATAGGGCGTGAAATCGAAGATATCCATATCGGCGGGGATGACAACGATGCCGCCCGGGTGTTGGCCCGTCGTCCGTTTGACGCCCGCACAGCGCGAAGCAAGATATGCGGCCCAGGCCTTATTGACGGTGCCCCATTCTTGATGGAGAACGCGTTCGTAATAGCCTCGGACGTAGCCGAAAGCATTCTTCTCTTCGGCGGTAGCGATTGTGCCAGCGCGAATGACGTGAGGGCTCGTGATAAATTCGCCTTTGGCGATCTTGGCGTTTTCCTCGGGCGTCGAAAGCAAGGTCCGGGTATACGCATGGGCCTTCGCCTGATAGTCGGCCGGGAAGTTCAAGTCGATATCCGGAACTTTTTCCGCGTTGAATCCGAGAAAGGTTTGGAACGGGATGTTCTGACCGTTTCCTTCCATGATTTCCCCGCAAACCGGGCAT
Organism: Bacilli bacterium; assembly: GCA_041667485.1. Taxonomy (GTDB): domain Bacteria; phylum Bacillota_I; class Bacilli_A; order RFN20; family CAG-826; genus UBA4951. The sequence continues at coordinate 1,757 of JBAYEZ010000143.1, read as the reverse complement.
CGCTTCTCTGGCAAATCAAAACCGGATTTGATATTCGGATCGGTGGACCACTCAAAATGATGGCACTTATGGCAAAGGTAATGCGGGGCCAAAGGATTGACCTCGGTAATGCCCGACATCGTTGCGACAAAAGACGAACCAACCGAGCCGCGGGAACCGACGATATAGCCTTCTTCGTTTGCTTTCTTGATGATGCAATGGGCGATGTAATACGTGACCGAATAGCCATGTTCAATAATACCGTGAAGTTCCTGCTCGATACGGGCGGGAATGGCCGGATCGGGGTTGTCCCCGTAGGTTTTGCGGATATTCTCGTTGATGATTTCCCGCAGTTTGACATCGGAATTCGGTAAATTGGCCGATGGCGGATAAAGGTGATCCTTAAGAATCTGAATCGGCTCGATCTGGGCAGCAATCTTATTGGTATTCTCAATCACGATCTGGTGGCACTTCTCCTCGCTTAAAAACGAACGGAAGCAATCCATCATCTCCGCGGTTGAGCGGAAATGCTGATCAGGGTTCGGGAAGGGGGCGGCGATTTTGTCACGTCGAGGCGGATAAAGCGGATGGCTTCCACCACCGAGCGCTTTCTGAGCAATGTAAATATCCCGCAAAATCTTATCTTCCGGATTCACGTAGTGGCAATCGCCAGTCGCGCAGACCATCTTGCCGGCCGCATCAGCCGTATCGACGATTGACTTTAAAACCATCATCAGCCGATCATGGTCGAGTTCGTGCATGTTGACGAGCCAGGAATAATTCTCTGGCGGTTGGACTTCAATATAATCGTAAAAAGCCATCGCGTTCTTGAGCTCTTCTTCACTCTTGTTGCAGGCCAGCTCAAAGATTTCGCCGTTGAAACAAGCCGATCCAAAGATCAAATTCTCGCGATATTGATTCAGTTCTTCTCGCGAAATCTTCGGCAAACTCCCCGCGGATAGATAGGTGGTGTGTGAATCGCTGATGAGACGATAAAGGGCCTTGAGACCCGCTTGGTTCTTGGCCAAGGCCACCATATGGTAACTGTGCAAATGTTTGAAAATATTCTGGTTGGTTGAAACGAGCTTCGCCAAATCGGCCTGGGTCAGATGCTCGTCAGTCTTCGTCAAAATCGGAATAATGACCTGCCAGACGTTGTTGAGGGCCTCGGCATCATAATCGGCGCGGTGGGCGTCGCTTTCATCGTAGACATCAAGATTCAAATTCCGGCTTAAAGCGCCCAAGGTGTGACGGGCGGCCTCCGGGAAAAGATAGTGGGAGAGGGCCAAAGTATCGATGACCGGGTTTTTCACCGGCGGCATTCCTGCTTTTGCCCGCATGGCGTTAAGGAAGCCGACATCGAAAGGAGCGTTGTGGCTCACGATGATGGCGTCGCCGATAAAATCGGAAATGAGTTTAGCCGCAACAATTTCATTCGGGGCATCCTTCACCATCGAATCGTCGATGTGGGTCTTGGCGGTGATCATCTCCGGAATGTGGACACCTGGGTTGACGAATTGGTCAAAATGTTTGGTGACCATGCCATGTTCGACCATGACAGCACCAAATTCAGTCGGGTGATCGTAGTGCGAGCTTAAGCCTGTCGTTTCAAAATCGAGCACACAGTACTTCGCTTTTCGAAGCTCGATCGAGGCAGGATTAAAGATATAAGTCGGCCAGTCGAACATATAGAACTCACAGCCATAAATCATCAGCAAACCGGCCTTCTTTGCAGCGCTTTCGGCGGCGGGGAAGGATTGGATGACACCATGATCGGT
>JBAYEZ010000142.1:0-3451 GCA_041667485.1 Bacilli bacterium | reverse complement strand
GAAAGCGGACGATTTGCTCCTCATCACGGCAGACCATGGCAACGATCCGACCTACAAAGGCACGGATCATACGCGGGAAAAAGTGCCTTTATTGGCCTATTCGCCTTCGATTCAGAAAGGCAGCTATCTCGATGAACGTCCAAGCTTTGCCGACATCGGCGCGACGATTCTCGAAAACTATGGCCTCAAGAAGGCCCCGAAGATGATCGGTGAAAGCATCCGCGAGATTCTTCAATAACATTTTATCGATAAAACGATATTGTTTCTTAAATTAAGTCACTTTCCTTGTCTCTTCTTTTCTTGATGACTATCATTGGTTACGTCAGGAATTTTATGTTTTCTGATATTTTGTAAAGGGAGTAAACGAATATGAACAGACATTCATTCTTAATTCTTCCGCTGGCCGCCTGCGCTTTGGTATCGTGCTCGGCCCACTATGCTGCCGATTCCTCTTCGTCCGAAAAGGTCTCCTCGGCGAACGCGGCCTCGTCTTCGGCCCAATCTCTTTCTTCAAGCAAGACTTCCTCGAGCTCGTCTTCTTTGACCTCCGCGCTCAAATGGGTCAGCCCCGTTGGCGCGCCGGCCTTGGCTTTCTATGATCAGGGAAACAATGCGAACTGGGTTTCGACTGCCAACCCGCAAACCGGGGTCCTTCCGGCTTTTGGCACCGATGACTATGATGCCATTGTTTTCGATGGGGTTGCCGGACTCAATGTCATTGCCAAGAGTTCTTATAACTATCAGCTTGCGTCTTGGATCAGCGGTGGCAATTTCTACCTCGTTAGCACCAAACACAGCGCTTTGACGGACTTCGCGGTGGGCCAAACCATCGATAGCTTCGTTCAGACGGGCAACGCTTCGAAGGCTTTCGTCCAGCTTGCCAAGAATGTTTGGAACTGGAATTATGCCGATGCGACCGACATCGCCTATGAAACGGGTGTGAGCGTGGTGGGGAGTAATCTCGTCGCCAATCCCTCCGCTCATGACTATTATGTGATCGCCGAACCGGTTTTAGCCTCTGCCAAAGCGGCTTTGTCCAAACAAACGCCCGCAGTGGCGCTCAATGTGGTCGCCAATCTCCAAGACGAATGGAAAAAAGCCTATAACCAAGCCTCGATTCCGGCGGCCGCCCTCTTCGTGAACAAGACATCCTACGCCACAAAGAAAAGTGCCATCGATGCTTTCTTGAGCGAAACTCAGGCGAGACAAGACGATGCCGTCGCCAAAGTCAGCCAAGTCGCCTCGGCGGTTGCCGCCTATGGTGATGAGACAGCCCAAAAGGAACGCTTCGGTTTCTCGAGCGCTTTGGTCAGCGCTTTGCAGCCCGCCAACAAGTTCGGGATTTTCAAAACCGAGGACATCACGGATAACAAAGCGTTCGCGAATGGATTCACTGGCGTCTTTGGCGCCGCGGCGTTTGCCGATTCTCTTTTCCTCTGATCCGATTTAAAATTGTAAAGGCTAAAGGCGAGCCCTTTTCAAAAAAGTAAAGATGACGAAACAGCGAAAAACAAAACTGATCGAAATCCTTTGCGGAATCTTGGGGCTCGCTTTTTTGTTCTTTCTTTGGTGGCTGATCGCCGAGCTGATGCATCAACACGGCAATCGTCTTTTGCCTTATCCTTCGGAAGTCTTTCTCAAACTTCAGCAGGTTTTATGGACTCCGAGCGAAGCCGGCGATACCTGGACGGCGATGAGTTGGAGCTTGGCTCGAATCCTGATCGGCTTCTCGGTCTCCTTTGTTTTAGGGGCTCTTTTGGGGACGCTAGGGGGACTCTTTAAAGGTTTTTCGGCCTTTATGGCGCCTTATGTGACTTTCTCAAAGACAATGCCGACGGCTGCTTTTGTCCTGATTCTCGTCGGAATCTTCTATTCGTTCCGTTCATTGCCGCCCTACATCCCATGCTTTTTGGTGTTTTTGGTGGCTTTCCCAATGATATATGAGGCGTTTCGGAGCGGGATCGGAGCGGAAAGCAAGGAAGTTCAGGATGCCTTGGAACTTGATTGCGGCAAACGGAGCTTTGCGGCCGTCATCCACGTCCTTTGGCCCGACAGTCAATCCTTTATCTCTTTGTCACTCGTCCAGACTCTTGGTTTGGCGATGAAGGTTTCCATCATGAGCGAAATCTTGGTGAACTCCTCGGTCAGCGAAGGCGGGCTCGGAGCGCTCATCCAGATTGCTCAGCGGGATTTGGACATGACGGCCGTTGTCGCGTATTCCTTGTTAGCGATCTTGCTGATTCTTGCCGTTGATATTCCCGTCTTTATTTTAAAGAAACAACTCAAAGTCGGTTTGGATTAAAACAAAAGAAATGATTAATAAATGTAAATATGATTGAGTCCATTTTTTTGGGGTGAAATAGCCTAAGGAAGAGAGGCGAACCCAAGAATAATAGAATCTTCGAACTGAAGGAAGAAAGAATGCAAAAGAGACATATGCGCAAAGACGTGTAGCGATTAAGAAAAAACGGTCTTGAAGGGTTTCTTGAAAATTTAAGGACAATACCTAGAGATAAGTCGCAAATGACTTTGGTAACGAATTAGTAGATTGTATATTTGGTGAAAAAGTCAGCAAATCGGTGGATAACATTTTCTACTCTTTGATATATTATTCAATATGACTATGCATAAAAACAATTAATATATACATATTAGTTAACATAATGGACATTATGCGTAGTTAATAGATTATCGAGGAGTCATGTCTATGAATGAAATAGAGGAATATGGTTTTATGTCTCTTTATCACCCTATTAGAGAAGCGGCACTGCTCTTTGGCTTCCGAGCTAGATGGCCTTTCTTCCTGATTGGCGCTTCCTCTTGGACGAAAGTTGCTCTTTTCTCAAAACCTTAAGGAATTCTTCTTCCTCTTTCTTTAGCGTTTTTATTTCCTTTCTCTTTATTTACCGCTCATAATTCGGTCAATTCTTAATCTTTTCATTTAGCTATACAATATGACTTCTTTAATTATGATTCATCATTCTCAATTAATTGATTCGTTCAATTTTATCTACCACTTTCGCTCTCGATTTTTCCTTTTTGTCCTCTTCCACCACCATTTTTTCTTCCTTCGTTCTTTTCACCACAAAAAATGACTTAGCGTTTTCTCTGCTAAGTCATTTCTTTGCTCCTTTATTCTTAAAGAATAGTCAGTTTCATCAATTCATTTGTCTCATCTTAGTTCTTTTTCGTCGCCAATAAAGAGTCGAGATTCATCTCTTCTCGCTTGGGGGCGGTGAAAAGTTGGACGACGACTTGACCAGCATCGACCACCACCCATCCGCTTTCGGGGTTCCCTTCGATCTGGCGGACGTCGATTTTAGCTTTTCCTAACGCTTCGATGAGCGAATCGGGATAGGCGCTTAAAGCCCGGGCGTTCGGCGCGGTCGCGAGAATGTAGTAATCCGCGAAGGGTGTCCTTTCCTTTACGTCGATTACTTCGATATCTTCG
>JBAYEZ010000141.1:0-3455 GCA_041667485.1 Bacilli bacterium | reverse complement strand
GCGAAGGCGGATGGGATATGGCTTATAATTGTGTTCTTTTCTTGGCCAGTTATGCAACGAAAAAAGATGGTCAATACCATCTCAATGGCGTCATCGGACCCGATGAGTACCACGAGAAAATCAACGATAATGCCTTTACCAATGCCATGGCGCTCTTTGCCGCAAGAACCGTTTTAGCGTGGGCCAAAGCGAACCCCTCCTTGCTTAAGGCCGGGCAAAGTTTGTCTCCGGTTGAGGATTTTGCAAACCATCTTTTTGTGCCCACCCCGAACAAAAATGGAGTTATTTGCCAATTCGAAGGCTATTTGAATAAAGAGGACGTCTCTGTTGAGGCGGTCCGAGCTCGCCTTCGTTGCCCGAATGAATACTGGGGCGGCGAAAAGGGGGTGGCCACACCCACTCGAGTAATCAAACAAGCGGATATTGCCACACTTCTCGTGTTGTTAAGCGATGCGTACCCCCTAAGCGTCAAAAAAGCAAATTACGATTTCTATTATCCCTATACGGAGCATGGCTCCAGTTTGTCAGCTTCGATGTATTCGCTATTAGCCTCGGAATGCTCTTACCCTGAATCGGCTTATCGGATGTTCCGCAAATCGGCCGAAATCGAATTGACTCAAGACCAAAAAATGTTCGCGGGAAATATCTATATCGGCGGCACTCATCCAGCCAGTAACGCAGGAGCTTATCTCTCGGTAATTTTCGGCTTTGCGGGACTAAAAGAAAGGGATGGTGTTCTGTCGCTAAATCCACACCTTCCCGACAACATCGAAAGGATTTCTTTCCGATTCCATTATCGCGGGGAGACATATCAAGCACGAATTAGCCACAAAAAAGCCCAATTGACCAAGGAGGAAAATTGATGATTAAAGGAATTGTGTTCGATTTGGACGGGGTGTTGGTCTTTACGGATCATTATCATTATTTGGCTTGGAAGGCTGTTGCCGATCAGGAAAATATCGTTTTCAATGAAAAGATCAATGACCGCCTCCGGGGCGTTTCGCGGATGGACTCTCTACAAATTATTCTTAAGCAAGCACACAAAACGTATTCGGAGGAGGAAAGGCAAAAATTAGCCGATGAAAAGAATAATCTCTATCGCGGATATCTCAAACAGATGACACCCCAAAATGTTGCTGACGAAGTCCGGACCACTCTCGAAGAACTCCGCAGTAAGGGCATCAAACTCGCAATCGGATCCTCGAGCAAAAACGCAACAACGATCCTCGAGCAAACGGATTTATCTCGTTATTTTGATCAAATCATCGATGGCAATAAAATTGCCCACTCCAAACCTGATCCCGAAGTTTTCTTGCTTGGCGCCAAAGCCTTAGGTCTTGAAAGCAAGGATTGCTTAGTCATCGAAGATGCCGAGGCCGGCATCGAAGCGGCCAAAGCGGGTGGTTTTATGACCGCAGGAATCGGCGTGGCCAGCCACAGCAAGCAAACTGATTACCCAATTTCGTCCTTAAAAGATATTCTCTCTATCGTGGGGCCGAAAATTCGTCTTGAACATCTTTGCAAAATCTATCCGAATGGCGTCAAGGCCGTTAAGGATTTTTCCTTGGAGATCAACAATGACGAATTCATTGTTTTTGTGGGTCCTTCAGGATGTGGAAAATCAACTGTGCTTCGAATGATTGCCGGCCTTGAAGACATCACGTCGGGCGAACTATATCTCGATGAAAAAAACATCAGCGACGAGGAGCCGGACCACCGCAATATCGCTATGGTTTTTCAAAACTACGCTCTCTATCCCCAACTAACGGTTCGAAAAAATATCGCCTTCCCGCTTGAAACGCAACGCGTCGGCTGGAAACACTTCTTTGATTTCGCTTACCGCAAAAAGCGCCATCAAAAAATCAATCATGCCGTTGAGGAGGCGGCAGCAAAAATAGGATTAACGCCTTATTTGGACCGGAAACCTCGAAATTTGTCAGGCGGTCAAAGGCAACGTGTGGCATTAGGAAGAGCAATCGTGCGCCATCCGAGCGTGTTCTTACTCGATGAGCCTCTTTCCAATCTCGATGCAAAAATGAGAGTTCAAATGCGAACTGAGATTTCCAAACTTCATAATGACCTAAAGTGCGTGTTCATTTATGTAACTCACGACCAAGTTGAAGCTATGACCATGGGTACTCGTATTGTCGTAATGAAAGACGGAATGATTCAGCAAATCGCCAATCCGTCGGAACTTTACGTGAATCCGGTCAACAAATTCGTCGCCGGCTTCATCGGCACCCCCCAAATGAATTTCTTCGAAGGGACTATTCACGAAAACGAAGGGCATTATTCCGCGACCTTTGGCAAAGAGAAACTTACCTGTAGTATCCCGGCAGAACGAATGATTCACTTCGATAAAAGATACTTGGGGAAAACGGTGACAATCGGAATCCGGCCCAAAGAAATTTCGGCTGAAGGAGATCCCGCCTTTGTCGAGCAGGGTATCCACGCCAAAATCGCCTTATGGGAGCAACTAGGAGAAGAAACGCTTCTCTATTGCCAAATGAGGGGAAAAGAGGGCGAGTTGATTGCCAGCGTTAAGGGGTTGTTAGTCTACGCGAACGGCCAAGAGGTTAGCCTTAGTTTTAACTTTGAGCACGTGTGCCTCTTCGATAAAGAAAGCGAAAAATCCTTGCTAAATGAATAAACGTTTCTTTTTTGTTATTTTATCTTTATTGTCTCTCTTATTTTCTTCATGCCAGGCAACGGAGTCGTCAAGCAACGATTCAGATTCCACCACGTCGACTATCTTAAGCGAGAGTCAAACTTCGCTTTCTTCACAAAATAGCGTTTCCCAATATGCGACGGATTCGGAGGGGTTCTATATCTTAGAGGAAGGTTATTTCGACTATCATGAAGATCCGGCGGACCAAGGAAAAAGAAATAAGCTCTCCGCCGCTAAAGCCCCAAAAGAAGCTCAACTTTATTTTCAAGCCCGTTTATATGGCGGCGGATGTCAAATTCCAATCTACAACGTTAAAACGAATCTAAATCATGTCTGGAGCGCCACCGCACCTGGCCGAGTAAATTCAGGTGTCGTCTCTTTGGAAATGGAAGGAAAAATCCAATTCTCGCTCCAAACGAATTTTCCGCTGAACAATGCCTGTGTTATTCGCCCTCTATCAGCTAAAGTCGCTCCTTTTTTCGATAATTCAAGGCGGGTAATCTATTTCACCATCGACAACCCTGGATCTTATACGATTGAGCTTTCGGCAAAACGAGTAATTCATTTATTTGCAAACGCTATCGGCAGGGAAAGTTCCGTCAAAGAAAAAGCTACCATGATATTTGCCCCAGGAATTCACAATCACGAAAACGATGCCAGAATCGATGCCAACAATCTTTGCCATCTCTCCTCAAATTCGATTGTTTATTTAGCTCCCGGCTGTCTGTTTCGTGGGGGTTTTGTTGGTGATAATTCATCAAATATCACCATTGGTGGATATGGTTTT
>JBAYEZ010000140.1:0-3483 GCA_041667485.1 Bacilli bacterium | reverse complement strand
ATAGTTGTTCATCACCTCCCTTTGCTTGATGGTCAGACGGTAAGGGAGTTCGTCCATGTTTCCATTTCTTATGTAAGAGGTATCCACGTTCCATTGCTCTGCGATGACGTTCAATATCCAATAAAGCTCTATGAGCAAAGTGTCGTATGGGCCTTTGTCCGCCTCTTCCCTGCCCTGGTTGGCTTCTATCCTGCCAAGGCTCACCTTCAGTTCGTTTAGACTAGCGACGATGTCCTTGGCGCTTTTAGGGTCGCTGACCAAGTCCTGATTCTCCAAGACATCCAGCGCCATCTTCCAAAGGAACACCAAAAACTCCGTCTTGTTGCGATAGCCATGCTTTTTGTATTGGGCTTCCATTCTTTCAACGGTTTTCTTGTCCAAGCCGTTGATTGTGTTGTAGTTAAAATTTGGTTCTTTCAATAATGCTTCCTCCTGTTTTCCGGTTTCCATTAAGTGGTGTCCGTTTAACCTCCTTTCCGCGGGCTGTCCATTTTTAGTCCCCTCACTTTCTATCTACCGATTTGCACCACGTTTATGGAAAATAATCATTTTGAAAAGAAAAAAGCCCCGGCGATGAGGCAAAACAGCTAAAAGTTTTCCCGATTTTGCACCAGGTTAATTACTTCTTGTTCTTTTTGGACCTTCCGCGCTTCCTAACAAGCGGCGAACGGGCCTGAACGGAATTATGCAAAACCTTCTTGTCGTTGATCCTTCTTTTCTTGGTCAGTTCAAGATAGTTCTCGTATTTGTCTTGCTGAGTATGGGTTGAGTTCTCTCTATTGGGGATGTCTTTGTAATCCTTCCAATGCCAGTTCCTTAATCCAAGGGTGTTGGACGGCCCATAAATCTTGGCAAATGTCGGATGGAAATCGTAAAACTCCCCTTCTTCGTATTCGTTGGCCCTATAGTATTTGTTGGGCCCGTGGCCGCCATTAGAAAGCATGGTTTCCTCACGTTTGATATAGCCTTTCTTCTCAAGCCATCTCAATTCGTATTGAATCGTTCTCTCCTTGGTTCCGAGTTTATCGGCCAAAAATCGAACGCTTACAGACTTGCCGTTATGCGTAGCTATGTAATAGGCGATGATTGCCTTTCTTTGGTCGGAAGTAATCTTCCTTATCTCCGTGTATCCTTCCACATCATAAAGAGGGACTTCGATATAACCATACCCGCCGGCTCTGGCCTCTTCCCATATTCTCCTGACGGAGGTAGGGACACGCTTATTGTCCTGGCTAAGGTCAACGTCATCAAGGTCCGCTTCGAATTGTTCGTTAAACTGCTTCTTCACCATATAGATATTTCCTTGGTTTCAGTTTACCACCCTGGTGCAATTCTTCAAAACAAATCATTCCAAAAATATCATAATGTTGTTATAATCTTTACATGAATTACTCAAAGGCCATTAAGGCGCTGCGCGAAAAGCTCCTTTTATCGCAAACTGAATTTGCTGAAAAAATCGGCGTTTCTTTCGCCACCGTCAATCGCTGGGAAAACGGCAAACACGAGCCGACATATAAAGCCAAAAGGCAGATTGTTTCGTTATGCAAGAAAAACAAAATCAATATGGAGGACAAGTAACATGGGGGACGAATATCAAAGCGAAGCTCAATTAGAGGAAGAACTAATAAAAACATTGGTGTCTTTCACTTATGAATACACCGACATCAAGACCTATGACCAATTAGTGGCCAATTTCCGCAAACAAATTGATAAGCTGAATGGCATTACTTTATCTGATAAAGAATTTGACCGTTTGATGACTTCTATGCTTGGCCGTTCACGATTTGAATCCGCAAAAAACCTGAGGCAAGACCAGGAAATAGAGTTCGATTGCGACGGTAAAAAGCATTCAGTTAAAATATTTGATAAATCCGATTGGTGCAAAAACATATTCCAAGTTGCCAATCAAGTCACGATTCAGGGCAAGCACGAGAACCGCTATGACGTCACGATATTGGTCAACGGTCTTCCTTTGGTCCAAATAGAACTGAAAAGAAGAGGCATGGACCTCCAAAGGGCCTTCAACCAAATCTGCCGATACCAAAGGGAATCGTATACTGGGCTGTTCTATTATCTGCAAATATTCATCATCTCTAACGGGGTCAACACGAGGTATTACGCAAACAACACCGACATAAACAAGGACTTCGTCTTCACGTGGCAAGATATAAATAATAAGCCAATAAATAATCTGATCACTTTTGCCGGGGAAAGACTTGTCCCCTGCGCTTTGGCCAAAACCATAAGCGAATACATGGTGCTAGACAATTCGAATAAAAATCTAATCGCCATGAGGCCATATCAAGTCCGCGCCGTCGAGGCTTTGGTCAACCTGGCCAAGACCACAAAAAACAACGGATATATTTGGCATACAACGGGGTCTGGAAAAACCATCACTAGTTTTAAGGTCGCCCAAATCCTGCAGACTCTTCCAATGATTAAAAAAGTGGTGTTTCTCATTGATAGAAAAGATTTGAACACTCAAACGGCCGGAGAGTTTAATAAATTTGAAAAAGACTGTTTTGCCGACACGCCAACAGGGAGAGATTTGATTCCTGCTTTCCAGGATAGTACGGCCAACCTAGTGATGACCACCATCCAAAAAATGGCAAACGCCTGTAAGAGGTATCCGGCCTCTTTTGAAGAATATAAGGATTCCACAATCTTTATCATCGATGAATGCCACCGTTCAAATTTCGGCGAAATGCACAAAAACATCCTCAAAGTTTTCACCGGAGGACAATTTTTCGGCTTTACCGGAACGCCAATCTTCGAGATCAACAAGAGCAATCTTGACTTCACCACAGCGGCCGTATTCGGAGGAGAACACGGTTGCAAAGATAAGTACCTAATTGGAGACGCGATACGCGACCACGCGGTTCTTGGATTTAACGTTTCTTACTATGAAACTCTCCATCAAAAGACGCTGCCACGACCTTTGAATCCCGATGAAATACATGATTGGATATTGAATCCCGAACGAATTGAAATCGTCTCAAAAGAGATTTTGAAAACATATAGCCAGGTTACCTTTGACGAAAGATACAACGCTCTTTTTGCCGTAAAGGACATAGAGCTGCTTTTGGAATACTACAAAGAATTAAGAAAACTCGATAACGGAAAACACAAGATATGCGCTTGCTTCACGTTTGAACCTAACGATGAGTTGGAAGAAGGCGCAACGCAATCGCAAAGAGACTATCTAGAGCAGATTATTAAAGACTACAACGAAATGTTTGGAACGAGTTTCTCAACCGACAACGGCGGGACCTCCTTATATTACGTTGATGTCCAAAAGAGGATGAAGTCTCGCGAAATCGATCTGCTTCTAGTAGTCGACATGTTCCTTACTGGCTTTGATTCTAAGAGGCTGTCTGGTTTGTACATGGACAAATCAACCCAATACCATCGTCTTATCCAAGCTTTCTCAAGGACGAACAGGCTGGACGGAGACGCCAAGCCAAACGGCAACATCGTTTGCTT
>JBAYEZ010000139.1:0-3484 GCA_041667485.1 Bacilli bacterium | reverse complement strand
GGAGCAAAAGGGTCCTTTCCTCTTTCAAGCGATGAAAACCTGCGGCTAACGCCCGCCCATCCCAAGGAGGAAAAACTTCAATTAGTTTTCCCTTCGTTCGCTTTATTAACCGAAAAAGGTCACTTTTTGTTAGTTCTACTATTTTATTCGTTGGCTCGAGAGGCTCGCTTCTTCCTTTGCAAAGGAAGAAAGAATAGAATGGAAACGTTATGGAGCAAGCTCAAACCATCGCCTTACCCGCCTTCAAAAGCGAACGCCATAAAAAAGAACGAATTTTCGAAATCGACTTCTTGCGCGGGTTCGCGATTTTTTTAATGATTCTCCTTCATGGTTGCTGCGTCTTCTATGACGTCGGACCAGGCAAGATGATCTCTCTTCCTAATGGTGCGGAAAATCCAGAGAATTTAGGCAATATCTTTAAGTTTTTCCTTGATATCTTCCATTATATTGACTTTGGCAATCTTTGGGTCCTAGAGTTCTTTTTCTCGGGGATGTTCATGTTCCTCTGCGGCATCTCCTGCTCTTTCGCCAAGAGCAACTACGAACGGGGGATCCAGTTGGCTTTTGTTTCCATCGGCTTAACCCTCGTGCTCGAAATCGCCGACTTCTGCTTCGGCACCAACCTCCACATCGTAATGGGGATTCTCCATTCAATGTCGATCGGAATCTTGTTTTACGCCCTTGTTGACCACTTCTTCCCCAGTTTCTGGGTCGACTACGGGATCGGCATCATTTTAGCGATTGCCGATATGGTGATTGCCTTTTTCGTCTATTCTACCGGAACTGATTGGATTTTTATGTCAGACGCCCATCTCCCCGGCGATTGGTGGAAGCTCCTCTTTGGACTCGCCCGCTACGGCGACGACTATTTCTCGCCGATCAACACTGGCGCCTTCATCTTTTTGGGGGCGACGGTTGGCAAAACCCTCTATCGCAACAAAAAGAGCATCTTGCCCGCCGACTTCCCGACCCGTTGGGCCAAACCGATTCTTTGGTGCGGTTCGAACTCGCTCATCATCTATGCCTTCCACATGCCTTTCTTCTATTTGCTGATCCTTCTGATTCTGATGCCGTTTGGCTATCGTCTATTTTTCTAATGAGGAACCCCACCATGGAAAATCGAACCCTTTACGAACAGCTGCGCCGCGCCGTCGACCGCTTCCCTCATAACGATGCGGCTCGTTTTGAGAACAAAGTTTGGAGCTACCAAGCTTTTTTGACCCAAGTCGACAAGGCCGCCCGCAAATTAAGAAAACTCGGCGTGGTCGAAGGCGATGTGATCGCCGTCAGCCTCCCCAACTGCCCCGATGCTCTTTTCCTCCTTTATGCCATCAACGAAGTCGGCGCCATCTCTTATAACATCCATCCGCTCACGCCGCCATCTCAAATGAAAGGCATGCTTGAGAAGTCAAAGGCCAAGATGCTCTTTGTCCTTTCTCTCACCGCCAAGCAATATCGCCAGCAAATCCCTCTCGCTTTGCGCATTGTAGCCATTAATCCTTATCGGCATGTCTCCCTTCATAAAATGATTGCGGTCCGAGCGATGAGTCACACGTTAAAAGGAATTACGCGCTATTGGATGGTCCGACCGATCAAGAAAAAGAACTTCGCCCCCTCGTTAAAGAAAAAAGAGGACGATGCCGTCTATCTCAACACCGGCGGCACCAATGGCGAACCAAAAATCGTTCGCCTCTCGAACGGGGCGATCAACGCTCTAGCCAACGAAGGCTATCCCCTCGTCGGCGGCGACGTCAAAAACATCAAGATGCTGACGGCCATCCCACTTTTCCATGGTTTCGGCCTTTCGATGGGCGCTCACACCATCCTCTCGATCGGCGGCTGCACCGTCTTAATGCTCAAGTTCAAAACCAAAGAGGCGATCAAGATTTTAAAGAGAGGCTATGCCACCTGCATCATCGGGGTGCCCGCCCTCTTCAACGCCCTCCTTTCCCGCGATGCCTTCTATGGCCCGTGGCTTGCCAAACAAAATACCGCCTTCGTCGGCGGAGATGCCGTTCCCGAAAGCCTTTTGACCCGCTGGAACGACGCGATGAAAAAATGGGGTTCCTCGGCCCGGCTCTTTCAGGGCTATGGCTTATCGGAAACCTGCGCGGTCGCCAACGTCAATTACCGCGAACATGTCAAACCCCTGACCGTTGGGCGCTGCCTAGGCGGGCTTGAGGAAAAAATCATCGATGTCGAAACCTCAAAGGTTCTGGGACCGAATAAGAATGGCGAAATCTGCATCGCAGGAAACTCGATCATGTCAGGCTATCTCAATGCCGATGAAACGGAAGGTTTCATCACTCTTGCCGGCACGAAATACCTCCGGACCGGCGACTATGGCTCGCTCGATGAAGAAGGCTACTTAACCTACAAGCAACGTCTAAAGCGCACCGTGAAGATCAATGGCGAAACGCTCTGCCCGAGCGACGTCGAATCGATTGCCCTCGACGATGCCGATGTCTACGATGCCTATTGCTATGGCATCGAAGATCCGCGCAAAGGTCACCACTTCCGCCTCGCAATCGTCTTGCGTCGAGGTGACCACCCGGCCAACGCCGAAGCGGTGAAAGAAAGAATCCTCGCTAAAGTCGAAGCTGACCTCCCGCCTTCGTATCTGCCCGAAAAAATCGTCGTGATGGAGAAGATTCCCCATACCCCAATCGGCAAAATCGACAACAAAGCGATCGAAGATCTGAAAATTCAAGGCGTTCTCTAAGACAAACAAAACCGTTGAACGTCTTTCCGCTCAACGGTTTTATTGTGTTTAAGGAGATGCTGGAGTGGCTTTCGAGGCAAGACGTTTGTTGAAGGGCAAGCCCGCCATCGACTGAGAAACCGTTATTTCGGCCTTCGGAGACGAAGAGAACAAAATGATGGGCATCGACGAAGTCAATCGCGGATATTCACGAATCCGGAAAACTGTGCTGGCCGTCGCCATCAGCGGCGACGATGCCTTGAATCTCAGGGCAACGATTGATGATGGGGCGAATCGCCGTTTTCAAGGCAGGTTCTTTGCTATCGTTTTGCGGATAGGAAGTCACGGCAAGCGGCAAGCGGCCTTGATCGCGCCAAAGAGGGATTGAGGCTCGGAGAAAGAGCCGGCGTCCGCCACAATCATCTTAGCGAAGTCGCCCAGCTGAATTGTTCGATGAAAGGCAAACTTTCTCGCCCGACTGGTCAATGGGAATAAGGAGCGCTTTTTTCATTCGCCTAATTAAGAATCGGACGGACTTTTTTATTAAAGCAAACGCTAAAAAGAGCGGTTGCTCCGATAAGAAATCATCTCGTCTCGAGATCGGCTAAAGCCCCTTTTTCATCACGGAAAAGACTTTTTCAAAGTCGGTCGAAATCGGATAGGAAGCGAGATCGCTTTCTTTGATCCAAAAAAGAGGGCCTTCCTCCGAGGCTTGAAGAATGCCTGAAGAATGCGAACTCCGATAAAGGATTGCAACATGGCGAAGGTGCTCTTTGGGGATGT
>JBAYEZ010000138.1:0-3510 GCA_041667485.1 Bacilli bacterium | reverse complement strand
AGACCCGGCGGGTCGAAATCCGGCGGACGAGCTCCTCATCGGGGCAGCTGAGGTTGATCACCAAGTTAACCTCGCGAGAGATTTCCTTGCTGATCTTCGCCCACGCTTCCGCCTGGGGGATCGTGCGCGGGAAGCCATCAAGAAGATAGCCTTTCGCGCAGTCTGGGCGCGACAAGCGCTCTTTGACGAGAGCGCAGGTGAGTTCGTCGCTCACGAGGTCGCCCCGGTTGACGATCGCTTTGATTTGCTTCCCGAGCTCCGAACCGCTCGCCATGGCCTCACGGAACATGTCGCCGGTCGAAATATGGGGAATGTCGTAGTCATGGGCGATCCACTGCGCGTGCGTGCCTTTGCCCGCACCCGGGGGACCCATTAAGATGATGTTTAGCATAGTTTAGATACCCTCCCTGACCTGATCGAAACTCTTGCCAGCCAATAAGCCGTCGATTTGAGCGTTCAACTCGAGAGCGACGCCGACGATGATGATTAAGCCCGTGCCGCCGATGGCGAGCGTGTTGTCGCCATCGAAGACGTCCGCCCAGACCAGGATGATGGGCAGAGAGGCGATGAAGCCCAGAGCCATCGCTCCGATGAAGGTGACGCGATTAAGAACCTTTCCGACATAGCGTTCGGTTTCTTTGCCCGGGCGAATGCCAGGGATGTAGGAACCGTTCTTTTGGAAGTTGTCCGCCAAGGTCTCGGGATCGATCTCCATCTCCGCATAGAAGAAGGTGAAGGCGATGATGAGGGCGACGTAGATGAGCCAACCCCAGTCCATTTTCCAATGGGTGCCGTTGAACCAGTTCATCGTAAACGTCTCATTGTAGTTGAAGATATTAAGCCAGTTCGCTTTGGCGGCATCGGCCGAAATGAAGGACGCGATGATCGAAGGCGCCGACATGATGGAGGCCGCGAAGATGACCGGGATGACCCCGGCCGAGTTGATTTTGATGGGGAGGAAGGAAGCGCGCGCCATCGAGACGCTCGCTCCGCCTTTGCCGGCGTGTTGGACCGGGATCTTCCGTTTCGAGAGTTCCGTGAAGACCACGAAGCCCGTGATGAAGACCATGGCGAGGATATAGAGGGTGAATTGGAAGCTGCCTTTGACCATCTCGCTCGGCCCGTGGTTCACGTTGTTGGTGATCCACTTCGTCCAAGCGTTCGAGATCTGGGTCGGCAAGCTGCGAACACAACCAGCGAAGATGATAACCGAGATGCCGTTTCCTAAGCCTTTCTCGGTGATTTGGTCGCCGAGCCACATCGTGAGCAAGGCGCCCGCGAGCAAGATGGTGACGATATAAGCGTAAGTGAAGAAATTATCGGCAAGCGTCAAGGTAATATAACTCGAATTCTGCATCGTCTTGATGATGCCGTACGCCTGGACCGCACCTAAGAGTAAGGTGAGGTAACGGGTCGCCATCTCCGTCTTCTTGCGGCCGTACTCGCCTTGCTTGCTTAATTCGGTAAGGGCGGGGAGCACGTCTTTCGAGAGAAGCTGGATGATGATCTGCGCGGTGATGTAAGGCGAAACACCGAGAGCGAACACCGAGAAGGAGCTTAGCGCGCCTCCTCCTAAAAGGTCCATGAGGGCCAAGGAGGAGCCGGAGGAGATGAGTTCGTTCATCTTCGCCTGATCGACCTTGACACCCGGAACGGTGATGGCCGCCCCAATCCTCAGGACGAAAAGAACCATGATCGTAAAGAATATACGGTTGACGATTTCTTTGTTTTTGAAGATCGAGACGAACTTTTTCATTACTTGATGACCTCAGCGGTGCCACCCAGAGCGACGATGGCCTGTTCGGCCGCCTTGCTGTAAGCATGGACTTTAACGGCTAACTTCTTGGTGAGTTTGCCTTTGGCAAGGATTTTAACCCCATCCGTGGTATTTTTCACCAATCCGTTTTCACGTAAGAGCGTCTCTGTCACTTCGCTGCCGTCTTTAAAGCGGTTGAGCGACTCGAGGTTAACGCAGGCAAATTCGACGCGGCCGAGGTTCTTGAAACCGAACTTCGGCAAACGCCGGGCCAACGTCATCTGACCACCCTCGAAGCCATGCTTCTTGGTGTGGGCGTGCGCGCCTTGGCCCTTTTGGCCTTTGCCGGCGGTTTTGCCGTTGCCCGAGCCTAAGCCCTGGCCCCGACGGAAGTGCTCTTTTTTTGAGCCTTCCATCACCACGAGATTATTTAATGAATCAGCCATAATTACTTGCCTCCTTCAGTCTTCGGGGCAAACGGCTTCACGTACGGCTTTTGCGCCGAAGGAACCGCCGGATGCATCGCCTTGATTTCGTCGGCAGTCTTGAGACCGCGGAGAACCATGACTTTGTCATATTCCTTCATGCTCTGAAGTCCGGCATGGGTGGCCCGAATCACGTTGATTGGGGTGCGCGAACCATAGACTTTGGAGTAGACGTTCTTGATGCCCGCGAGTTCGAGAATCGCGCGGACGGCGCCGCCGGCGATGATGCCGGTGCCCGCCGGAGCGGGTTTGAGGAACACGGTCGTATCCGCGAAGACACCCTTCACTTCATGAGCGATGGTGTTGCCCTTCGCGATGTGAAGCGGATAGAGCTTCTTCTTAGCGGCAGTGAGCGACTTTTTGATGGCATCTGGGACTTCGCCGGATTTGGCTAAGCCAAAGCCGTAATGTCCTTTGCCATCGCCGATGACGACAAGAGCATCGAAGCGCATATGCTTGCCGCCCATCTCAACACGGCAGACCTTGTTGATATCAACGACCCGGTCCTGATATTCGTCTTCGTCACGGCGGAAGCCACCACGACCACCGCGTCTTTCACCCGGCCGGCCTTTGTGGTCGCCGAATTTGCGATCGCCCGGGCGGCTCGCCGATTTCGAGCCGTGGGGCTCATAGATCGGATTGCCATTCTGGCGGTTGTTCGCATTGGCGTTCGTCTGGGGAGCGGCAGTCTCCGCTTTCGGGGCTTCGACAACTTTCTTTTCTTCTTCCATTGTGTGTTCTCCTTAGAAGAGGAGCCCTCCTTCACGCGCGGCATCAGCCAAGGCTTGAACCCGGCCGTGATAGGCGTAGCCACCGCGGTCGAAGACGACCTTGGTGATCCCGGCTTTCTTGGCTTTCTCCGCCAAATCCTTGCCGACTTCGGCAGCGGCTTCGCAGTTGCCGCCGACTTTGATCTTCAACGCGACCGAACTCGAGGCGACGAGGGTGGTAGCCTTCACGTCATCGATGATCTGCGCTTCGATGTTCTTGTTCGAACGGAAGACGACCAAGCGGGGGCAAGCAGCGGTCCCCGCGATTTTTTCGCGAACCCGCTCATGGCGGCGTTCACGGATGCTATTGCGCGATTCTTTCTGAATCATGGTTCATCCTCCTTATTTCTTGGCTGCGCCGGCCGCACCAGCGGTCGCAGCAGCTGCGCGTTTGCCAACCTTCTTGATCAGATGCTGACCTTTGAAGTGGACGCCCTTATTGCCATAGACATCCGGCCGGTGGCTATCATAGATAAAAGCGGCGGTCTGGCCGACTTCT
>JBAYEZ010000137.1:0-3512 GCA_041667485.1 Bacilli bacterium | reverse complement strand
GTATCCTGATAGCCAGAGATGACCACGTTCTTATTCTCGAAAGAGCGTTCGGGATTGGTAATTTTGTAAAGAAGGCCTCTTTCAACGAGCCTTTTCTGGAGAGGTTTGAACGCTTCGAGTTTGCTCGAGAGATAGCTCTTCTCGGAGTTTATATGGCTCAAGGCCAAAAGAATCGCCTCGGCTTTTTCTTCATCCCCGACTTCTCGATAAACTTCTTCTAAAGCGCGTTCATCATACTGATAAGCGAATAGCGCCACCACGTCTTCTTGGGTATAAAGTTCGAAGTCGAGATGGGGCTCTTCTTTTTTGAGGGCAAGGAAATCATCGTGCCGAGATTTCGGCGCGATGATCGCGGCATGGGAATACAAGGAAAAAATCTTATCCATTCTACCTAATTAAACACCCTTTTCATTCGCGTGAAAGCGAGAATCATTCTTTGCTCTTGAAAACCCGGGTCGCTTTGACGGCCATCTGCCAGCCTTTGTAGAGCTTCTCCGCCTCTTTCGGGTCCATCGACGGATAGTAGCGTTTCGCAAATTCGTGGTTGATTTCAATCTCGTGTTTATTTTTCCAAAAACCAACGCCGAGTCCAGCGAAATAACCCGCGCCCAATGCGGTTGTTTCAACGGATTTTGGCAAACGGACTTCACACTGCAAGATATCGGCCTGGAATTGCATCAGCATCACGTTGGCGGAAGCTCCGCCATCAACCTTGAGGACCGGAAGAGCGAGATTGGCATCCTTCTTCATCGTATCGATGACGTCCTTCGATTGATAAGCGATCGAATAAAGGGCCGCCCGGGTGATGTTGTGCCGATCAGCGCCACGAGTGAGGCCAAAGATGGCGCCACGGGCGTCATCATCCCAATAAGGCGTTCCTAAGCCAACGAAAGCCGGGACGACATAAACCCCGGCGGTGTCGGGCTTCTTTCTGGCATACATCTCGGAGTCGGAAGAGTCTTCGAACCAACGCATCTGATCGCGAACCCATTGGACCACCGCCCCGCCGATGAAGACCGAGCCCTCGAGAGCGTAGGTCGTTTCGCCATTGAGTTTCCACGCGACGGTCGTTAATAATCCATTCTTTGAGAGAATCGGCTTGCGACCGGTGTTCATCAGCATGAAACAGCCGGTGCCGTAGGTATTTTTGCTTTCGCCATCGGCATAGCAGCATTGGCCAAAGAGAGCCGCTTGTTGGTCGCCGGCGACGCCGTTGATATGGACGCCTCCTTGGAAGAAAGAAGCCTCGCCAAAGTCACAAGAGTTTTCTTTGACCTCCGGAAGCATGGTCGCGGGAATTTTCCAAAGTTTGAGAAGCTCGGGATCCCATTGCATGTCGAAAATGTTGAAAAGCATGGTGCGCGAGGCGTTGCTCACATCGGTAAAATGGCTCTTGCCGTTCGTCATCTTGTAGATGATCCAACTGTCGACGGTGCCGAAATAAAGATCGCCCCGTTCGGCTTTCTCTTGGGCGCCTTTGACGTTTTCGAGGATAAAGCGAATCTTCGAAGCGCTGAAATACGGATTGAGGCGAAGGCCTATTTTGCTGGCGATCAGATTGATATGGGCCTTGTAGCGTTCGCAGATATCTTGGGTCTCCTTCGATTGCCAGACAATCGCGTTATAAATCGCCTTACCCGTCTTTTTATCCCAGACAATCGCCGTTTCGCGCTGGTTGGTAATGCCGATCGAGGCGATTTCCTCCATCTTGGCGCTCGAGACAATCAAAAGCTCGTTGATGACGTCCACCACCGAAATCCAAATCTGATCGGGGTCTTGCTCAACCCAGCCAGGTTTGGGGAAAAGACATTCAAGGGGCCGCTGCGCCTGAAAAAGCTTCTCTCCCTTTTGCGAAATCAAAATGGCACGGGTCGAAGTCGTGCCTTGGTCGATGGCCAAGATATATTTTTTCATACGGAAAAAATTATAGCCTCCACCCTAGAAAAGTAAAAGGGAGTAAAAAGGTTTTTCTTTCGCTTGTTTCGGCCCAAAAGAAAAACGGACATTTTTTTCAAAGAAGAGGGTTCCTCTCGAAGGGCTCGAACGCGATTTTTTGCTTGATAGCAAAGCGAAAGAAGACATCCTTCCGAGAATCGCCCCCCCCAGAAAAGAGATGAAATTTATGAAGCAAAGCGAAAGCGAACGTTTTACCGCCGCGTGATTGTCACGTTTCTTCTCCCTGTCCTTCTCTTGCTCCTTTGCTCGATAAAAAAGGATGGCCAGCCTACCCTGATGGGGGCCCTTGTTCGGCGGCCCATAAATAAACGATATGTTCGGCTTCCGCCAAGTTAGGCCGGTTAGACTATTTGCCAAAAAAGGACTGCCGAAGCAGCCCCTTAAGGATGTCAAACCCCTGCTTTTAGTGGCGGGAACCTAAATACTTTTCGATTTCGACGGGATCTTTGATGATGTCTTTGCTCAAGACTTCGCAACCGCCGTCGGTGATGAGAAGATCGTCCTCGATCCGGATGCCGATGCCTTTGTCATCCATATAGAGACCTGGCTCGTCGGAAATGACCATCCCTGGCTCAAGCGGGATGTCTTTGTAAGCCTTGTCGAGCGGATCGAGATAAGGATCGTGGGTATCGAGGCCGATGAAGTGGGAGATGCCATGGAAATAGTAATTGATGATGTCTTCCTTCTTCTTGATGAAGCCTTTGGCGAGGCATTCGGACGAGAGATACTCGACCGTCGCCTTCTGAAGGTCGTTGATCGTGATGCCCGGACGCGCCATCGCCGCCACCATCTTGTTACAGCCGAAAACGATGTTGTAAACCGTCCTCTGCATCTCGGTGAAATGGCCGCTAACCGGCACCGTCCGAGTCACATCGGCGCAATAATAAGAGCAACGGGCGCCGAGGTCCATCAAAAGCAGATCATCGGTTTTGATGGTGTCCCTCGGGGTCGGATAATGCAAAATCGTCCCATGGATGCCGCTCGCCATGATGGTCGGGAAGGCCAAGCCCTGATAGCCCGAGTCATCGTTGACGGTCTTGAGGAATAAATCGGTCATTTCGTATTCTTTGGCGCCAGGCTTCATCGCCGCCCAAATGGCTAGGATGCCAAGGTGGGTCGAGCGGATTGCGCTTCGAAGTTCGGCGATTTCCCTAACCGATTTCCGCAAGCGCAAAGTCGTGATGAGAGGATAGGCATCGGCGAAAGCGAGGTTCGGATAGCCTGCCTTGAGGGTATCCCGGTATTCGTGGGTCGAAGTCGAATCGGCGATTTTGATTTCGCGATCGAGATCGAGATAGACTTTGCGAATCTCACCGTATTCGAGAAAATTCGAATTGAGGGCGGCATCGACCTTGGCGGGGAGAGAGCTATTGACCATCACGTTGCTGAGACCCGAGATTTGGGTCGCTTCAGTCGGGGCCAAGCGCTTGCCATACCATTTGGCTTTTCGCTCGTCAAAGGGCAGGATGAAAAGAAATTCCTTCATCTCGCCATCGGTGTTGATCAGCATCAGAATCGAGTCTTCTTGATCGATGCCCGTCAGGTAGTAGAAATTG
>JBAYEZ010000136.1:0-3532 GCA_041667485.1 Bacilli bacterium | reverse complement strand
TTTTTAGTTAGGAGGATACCCTTTTTCTGATTAAGAAAGGTAAAATGAATACGATGGAAGTGAAACTGATTTCGCTTGAGGGAATCGAAGCCTTAAAGAAACAGAAACGAAAGCTTTGGATCTTTGTGATTTTGTTTTCGCTTGGCTGGGTTGCTTTTACGGTTTGTGCTTTCGTTTTCCAAAACCGATCGACCCAGCTTTTATGGATTGTCCTCGGGACGATTATCACCTCGTTTTGGCTCATCACTCTGGGCTACACCTTTACTAAGGTGTACGCCCCTTTGAGACACTACGAAGCATTCTCAATCCAAGCCCTTTCTAAGGAACGGGTCATCAACAGCGTTCGTGTTTGTGAGTTGCACAAGGAAGCCGAGACCTATAAGGGCTTCCGGACGCTTATCTTCGATGGCGAAGAGGTCGATGAAGCGAACCGCAAAATGATTTTTCGCTATGAGGACAGCGCGGATATCCATCTCGAGGCAGGCCGCGTTTACGAGGTCGAAGCCTACGATGATGTGGTGGTGCGGATTAAGGAGATTTCATGAAAATAGGCCCGAACCGCAAAGATATTGGAGATTATTTCGTGTCCTATGGCTGGCTCAGTCTTATTTTTATTATCGTCTCTTATGTGGCTTGGTATTGGTCGATCACGACCATCGACGAAGTGAAGCCCTACGAGAAGATCAACTTCTTTATCGAGAGCTATGGACTCAAGGACAACACCCTTTCTTCGGATGTCGTTTCGCGCTTGTCACCAAAGGGTGTGGTGGAGAGCAATCTCTATTGCTATTCCCCGAAGGATGCCTCAATCAGTTCTTATTACACTAAGTTCGGCACCGAGAGCGACTTCATCATCCTTTATCAAAGCGATCTCGATACGATGTTTCAGAACGTTTCTTCGACCAGCGTTCTTTCGTCTTTCTTGTCCTTCACCGCGGATTTCAAAGCAGCAGCGGTCCCCACATCAGATTATCAATATTACGCGGTGAGAGGCCAGGATTACGCCCTCAAACTCTACGACGCGAACGATGCCTCTTATAATGCCTTGCACCCGTTCGCGAACCTCATTAACTTCACTCTCGAGGGCGCTTCCGCGGAATCCTCCTATCTTCTTCTTAATGCTTCGACCCCGAATTATGTTCCTTATCAAAATGGAGCAACGGGGAATGCCGTGTTGGCTTTAAATTATTTCTTAGGCCTTTATCACGCCTAACAAGGAGGATTCTTATGGATAGTTTCGAAGAAGAGAAAAAGAAGATTGAGCAGTTCGTGAAAGAACGAGACTGGGATCAGTTTCATTCGCCCGCCAATCTCGCTAAATCCATCAGCATCGAAAGCGGCGAGCTCCTCGAATGCTTTCAATGGGACGAAAAGAACTACGACAAGCAAGCGGTTCAAGAAGAGCTTGCCGATGTGATGATTTATTGTTTTCAGATGGGAATTGCCATGAGATTTGATCTAAAAAAAATCATTGAGGAGAAAATGGCGAAGAACGCCATTAAATATCCGGTGGTCAAAGCCAAAGGAAACGCGAGAAAATACAACAAATTATGAAAGAGAAATCCGAAAAAGAAAAACGTCTTGGCCAAGAGAACAATTTGCCATTCACCCGCTGGCAGCTTTTGGGTGATACCCTTCGTTTCCGTTTTTGGGATTTTCTTTTGGTCTCCCTATTCACCTTGGTTTTCTATCTTCCAGTTTTGGGTTGGCTGATCTTTTGCTCACTCAGCGATCTTTTAGATTTCTCTAATCTTCCTTCGATCGTGATGAGTTATGGCATCGCCATTCCTTTTCTCATGATTGCCGGGCTTGGCATGAGTGGTCTCTTCTATTTCTCTAAGAAACTGGCTTGGGGCGAAGGCGCATCGCTCCCTGACGACTTTTTTGAAGGCATCAAAAAGAATGGCCGGATGTTTTTCGCCATCTACTTTGTCATTGGCCTTCTTTATCTGATTCTTCGTCTCGACATCGCCTCGCTCGTTTATCAAAGCGGTCTTTCGGGCTGGGCTCTTGGGGCGCTCGAAGGGATGAGTTACGCTCTTTTCTTCCTTTTCTTATTGGCTTTGTTCTTCCTCCAAAGCCAGACCATCATCTATCAAGGGGATTTCTTTCATCTCTTTTGGAATGGTATCAAGTTTGTCTTCGGGGCCTTCTTGAGCAATATTCCTGTATTTCTTGCCCTCTTTGCCGGTTTCCTTTGCTTTGAATTCGTTCCTTATGCGTCAGTTCTCTATATTGTGATGGGGATTGGAGGTTTGTTCTATTTTGGTTTTTCGGCCTTCTTCTTTACGCTCTATTCGGACGCGTTATTCGATAAAAGTATCAATCCGAGCCACTATCCGGAAATCATCCGGAAAGGGCTCCAGAAAAAAGAAAGGGAGAATTCCGATGGAAGGGTGGATCTATGAAGATTAAACGGGTTTATCGAACAAGCGCTGATGAGCACTTCTTATCCTGCAAAGAGCCATCCCGAAAGGCGGATGGGAAACCCACCATCCTGATTGGCGGGGCGATCGGCGGAGCTTTCCGCGGCTTTGGCGGGGCAATCACCGAAGCTTCTGCTTACGTTCTTTCACTCATGAACGAAAAACAAAGGAAGGAGGTTTTGCGAAGATATTTTTGCAAAGGTGGCCTGAATTATGCTTTGGGGAGATTGACGATTGGCGCTTCAGACTTCGCCCTTGATAGTTACGACTACCTCGAAGGCGAAGATCGTAGCCTCAAGAGTTTCTCGCTCAAGCACGAAGAATGTTTCCTCTTCCCCATCCTCGAAGAAATCCAAAAGATCAAAGGAGAGCCGCTAACGCTTTTGGCCAGTCCCTGGAGTCCTTGTGCCTGGATGAAAGACAATCATGATGTTTGCCATGGCGGGCATCTTCTTAAAGAGGACTATACGCTTTGGGCTGAATACGAGTGCCGTTACCTTGAGGAAATGGCAAAACGTGGTTTCCCAATTTCGATGATTAGCATTCAAAACGAACCGCAAGCGGTCCAGGTGTGGGAAAGCTGCATTTACTCGGCGGAAGAAGAGGGACGGTTCGTCTTGACGCTCCGGGAGAAACTTGATCAGCGTGGTCTGAAAGATGTCGGAATCTATATTTGGGATCATAACCGCGATTTGATCCGGGAGCGCGCGAAGGCGACCTTAGCGAATCCGAAGGTCAACGACGCGGTGGCGGGCATCGCCTTTCATTGGTATGTGAGCGAGGACTTTGAACAGGTTCGTCTCACTCATGAAGATCATCCTGACAAGCACCTTCTCTTTAGCGAAGGTTGCATTGAGACGACGAACCAAAAGGGTGTGAAAATGGGCGACTTCAAGAATGGGGAACGCTACGCCCGCAATATCATTGGGGATCTTTCTTCTTTTGCGGATGGTTGGATCGACTGGAACATCGTTCTCGATGAACAAGGCGGGCCAAACCACGTGGGCAATTTTTGCGAAGCTCCAGTTCAATATCTCGGCAAAAGTGGCTCCGTTTTGTATAACCACAGTTTTTACTGCATCGAGCAGTTTTCCCATTTTATCCTT
>JBAYEZ010000135.1:0-3580 GCA_041667485.1 Bacilli bacterium | reverse complement strand
TTACGGGCGAAGTCAATCACACCGGGACCTATCTCATCGCCCTTAAGAGCGGCCTCGCCGATCTCCTCGATGCGGCCGGCGGCGCCACCTCGAATGCCGACCCGAAGGCTTACGACACGAGTTTCTTGCTCGAAGACAAACAGACCTTTTATATCGCGCCGATCTTTGACAATGGCAATACCTGCGCCGTCACGCCCATCAGTAAGGTCTGCGTCAACGTCGCCGATAAGGCGACTCTGCAGGGCATCGGCGCGTTTTCTTCGACTGTTGCCGGCAATATCGTCAGCTACCGTGAGACGAACGGTGCCTTCAAGCGCCTCGAGGACCTCAAGAATGTCTCCGGGATCGGCAACGCAACCTTCGAAAAATGCAAAAACTTCGTCACCTTGACGGAATAAGTCTTTTCTCCTTATTCTATGCTTTGCTCGCTTTCGTCCTCGGCGGCAATTTGATTTTCCGCATCCATTCGCCTTCTTGCCTTCTCGTAGCGGTTCTGGCGCTCCCCTTTCTCTTTTCCTCGGCCAAAAAGGGAAGGGGGAACGTCCTCGTCTTTCTCCTCGCTTTTCTTTTGGGAGTTGGCCTCTTTTCGATCCATCTCCCCGTAAAGGAGGAGAAGAGGACTTACGAGGGGCTTGTGATTCAAGCCAAGGCCAACTATTTTCTCTTTCTTTCCTCAGGGACGCGCTACTACGTTTATGAGAAAGAAAACACTCGTGAATTTGGGGACTTTCTCGCCATCGAAGGAAAGGCGAAGCTCTATGAAACCACTGAGTATGAGAGCCGTTTTTCCTTTAAAGACTATCTCTTGAAAGAAGGGGTATCCTATCAGCTCAGCGCCTATCAGATCGCCAGCAAAGTCACCCGTCCTCTCCGACTTCGGGAAAAAGAAATCGCCTTCTTGTCCCATTTTTCGAAAGAGGGCGAAGAGGCGATTGACGCTCTTCTATTCGACCACAAAGACTATTCTTCCTCTTTCATTCAGCAAGCCTCGGCGCTCGGCTGCCTTTATTTCCTTTCGCTCTCCGGCGTGCTTTATGGCGGCTTCTTAAGAATCAGCGAACGAATCATTTTTCTTCGCTTTAACGAGAAACATACCCATATGATAACTTGGATTCTAGGCTTGTTTCTTTTGCCCTTTGGCCTTTATAAAGTCGGGATTTGGCGGGTCTTTTTGGGGCGAAGCCTCCGGCTATTTCTTGAATGGCGGAATCAAAAAGCCCCGCCAAACTTCATTGTGCTTTCTCTTTTAGGAAGTCTCAGCGTCCTCGTCAATCCCTATGTGATTTTTAATGGCGGGTTTCTCTTGGGCTACGGCTTAGCTTTTTCTCTCAGCTTAAGTTCCGTTTCCTTAGCGGGCTATCCGGGCAAGCAAAAGCGGATCATGACAGTCGCTTTCGTTTTGCTTTTCCTTCTTCCCATGCTTGCGAGCAAGGGGGAACTTCATCTTTTCAGCGCCCTCTATTCGGCGATCTTCATGCCTGTCGTTTATCCCTTCGCCTTTCTTTCTTTTGTCTCCTTTCTAAGCGTTCCTTTCGTCAGTTTTCTTAACGCTTATGCCCATTTTTTAGGAGAAGTAGTGGCCTTTTTTGAGGGGGTCGATCTCAGCCTTCCCTTCGGGCAGTGGGGCGAAGCCGCCACCCTCATTTACTACATCTTCTACGTCTTTTACTCTTTTTTGCGTTCGGAAGGCGATTATCCCGGCATCGGAAAACTCGTTGCTCTATTGATCACTTCGATTTTGCTTCAGTGCGTTCCGGTGACGGGAATGCTTAGCGAACAGGTTTCTTTCATCAATGTCGGGCAAGGGGATGCGATTTTGATCCGCTCTGGCTACGTCAGCGTGATGATCGACACTGGCGGGAATCTAGGCTTCGACCTGGCCCAAGAGGTTGATATTCCTTATCTCCACAAGGAGAAAATCTATCATCTTGATTGTCTGATCGCTTCCCATAGCGACTATGATCATATTGGAGCCGGCGCTTCGCTTTCTCGCCATTTTAGAATCAATAGATTCGTCGATGACGTCTCGGAATTCCCATTAACGATCGGACCTTTGACCTTCACCAATTACAATCTTTGGGGCGGAAGGGAAGAAAACATGGAAAGCCTCGTTTTAGGCCTCGACTTCATGGGTAAGAGATGGCTTTTCACCGGCGATGCGCCGATTGTGATCGAGAATAAAATCCTCCACGAGTTTCCCACGATCGATTGCGACATCCTCAAAGTCGGTCACCATGGTTCTGCGACTTCGAGTTCGTTTGCTTTTTTAAAGCAAATCACGCCCGAGATGGCCATCATCAGCGTTGGGGCACGCAACAGTTATGGCCATCCGTCTGCCGAGGTGTTAAAACGCCTTGATTCCTTAGGGATTCCCTATCGGCGAACCGATCAAGAAGGAACGATTACCTACGAAAGTTGGTGGGGGAAACCCCTCGGGTCTTTTTCTTCGTGAACGCGCGCGAAGATTCTTCTATAATGTTGAGGCATGATTCAGTTACTTTTCTCTCCGCAGCCTCGGATGGTCAAAGGGGCGCTCAAAAAATTGATGGCGACGTCTTGTCCCCATCCTAATCCGATGAATTTTGTCTCGCTCGATCTCGGCGTTACCCCGGTTTCCGAGGTGGTGGACGAATGTCTTTCTTTGCCACTCGATTACGATAAAAAGACTGTCGTAGCAGAGAATTGCTTCTTTTTGGAAAAGAGCCGGAGCAAGCCAAAATTCCTCAAAGGCGACAATCCAAAAGCCTTGATCGACTATTTGAGCAACCCCGATGAATCAATCGACCTTTATCTGCTCGTCTATAGCGATGCGCTCGATGAGAAAGGCGATTATTTCCAAGCGGTCCTCGCCTCGGGCGCCCGCATTAATCCTGTCAGCGAATTCACCAAGGAGCAGTGGCACGATTACATCGCCCGTTTCTTCCAGAAGCGCGCCATCGCTATCGATGGAACGGCCATCGCCGAAATCGAAGCCCGAATTCAAGGCGATTATGCCCGTTTTCTCAACGAAGGGCAAAAACTTGCCGCCTACAGCGGAGGGGCGCCGATCAGCAAAAAAGATGTCGAGATGCTCGTGAGCGAACCGCTTGAAGACGATGCTTTTAAATTGGCTAACGCCCTCGCGCGCGGCGACATCAAAAATGCCCTGAGCGTCTATCGAGATCTCCAAGTCTTTTCCGCCGAGCCTGTCGCTTTGATTCGCCTTCTCTCCAATCAATTTCGTTTCCTCAACGAAGTCCGCTATCTTCAATCCTCGGGCTTAACTAGCAACCAGATTTCCGGAGCGCTGCAATGCTCACAGATGCGGGTCAATATCGCTCTCAACAATCTTCGAAAAATGTCGGAGGAATCAATGAATAACGCCCTCGATGGCCTCTATCAGTGCGAGAGGAGCATCTTCACCGGAGCCGATCCGGAATTATCTTTCACGCTCTATCTCGTCAACTTCAGTTTATGAAAATCGTGGTTATTTCGGACACCCATGGCGATCTTTCCGCTCTCCGGAGAGTCGCCCTCATTGAAAATGACGCCGATGTCTATCTCCACGCCGGCGATGTCGAAGCCTCACGTGGCGACATCT
>JBAYEZ010000134.1:0-3618 GCA_041667485.1 Bacilli bacterium | reverse complement strand
TAAAGAGAGAATGATCTTGTCCTGATAAGGCGAAGAACGGACTGCTTTCTCCATCCGCTCATAGGGGCCGACTTTGTTCTCAATCGCCATCGCCCCGCGGATCTTGCCCTCCGATAAAAGAAAAAGAGGCAACTGGGCGTGGTCGCTCCCCACATCGGCGATAAAACTGCCGGAGGTAACGAAAGACGCGACGCAGGCAAGCCTCTTCGACAACATCATTTTTTTAATTCCTTGCGCATTTTGGCCAAGGCGCCGTCGCGGATTTGACGAATCCGTTCGCGGGAAAGGCCGTATTCGGCGCCGACTTCTTCGAGCGATTTGCTCTCGCCATCGGTGAAACCGAAGAGCTGGAGAATGATATCGCGCTCGCGTTTATTGAGGAGCGACATCCCTTTTGAGATCAGGCTGAGATTATCCTCAAGATCGATGCTGTCGACCTCATCATCGGAGGAAGGATCGGCAACGAAATTGCTCATTTCATCGCCTTCATCGTCCCCGACGGGGGCATCGAGCGACATGGTCGAAAGCGGCAAGGAGGAATAGCGCTGGATGTCCTCTAAGGGCATTTTGAGGGCTTCGGCTACCTCTTCGTCATTGGCTTCGCGGCCGAGGCTCTGCGCTAATTCGTGGCGGGTCCGGTTGATTTTGGTGAGCATCTCAGCGACGTGGACGGGGATTCGAATGTTGCGCGATTGGTCGGCGATGGCACGGGTGATGGCTTGTTTGATCCACCACGTCGCGTAGGTTGAAAACTTAAAACCTTTGGTGTAGTCGAACTTTTCCGCTGCATGAGCCAAACCGATATTCCCCTCTTGGATCAAATCCTGAATAGGGACGCCGCTATTGGCGTAATGCTTGGCGATTGAAACGACAAGCCGGAGGTTGGAGTTGATCAAGGCGTTCTTTGCCTCGATATCGCCTTCGGAAATCTTCTTGGCCAAGGCGATCTCCTCGTCTTTGCTGAGGAGCGGGAACTGACCCATCTGCGAGAGATAGAGTCGAAAAGGATCAGAGGAATTCACACTGACGGGCTTCTCGTTCAAAAGCAGTTCGTCATCGCGGATCGCGATGTGGTTGGCGGCTAAGAAATCGTTGAGTTTTTCAAATTCGTCTTCGCTTAAAAGGAAATCATCGGCTTCATCGAGCAAAAAGTTCTGGTCAATCGATCCCTTCCCCTGACCTTGAGCCAGGAAGAAGGCTTCGGCGGCCTCTAAGCCAGTGCTTTTGCTTTTCTTCATTAATGGTCTCCTTTATTGCGGGTATCTGGACCGGAAGCGTAAAGGGCATCGCGGTAATCGCCGAGTTTCTTCGCTCGGGTTGGATGGCGGAGTTTGCGAATCGCCTTCGCCTCAATCTGGCGAATGCGTTCGCGGGTGACGCCGAACTCCTTGCCGACTTCCTCGAGGGTTCGCGGTCGGTTGTCATCGAGTCCATAGCGGAGACGAAGCACCCTTTCCTCGCGGTCAGTCAAGTCTTTCATGATGTCGTATAACTCATCTTTGAGCAAGCTCTTTGTCGTGTACTCCGACGGCGACTGAGCCTCTTTATCTTCGATGAAATCGCCTAAATGAGAATCGTCTTCCTCACCGATCGGAGTCTCAAGCGAGACCGGCTCGAGGGCGATGCGCTGAATCTCGCGAATCCGTTCAGGCGAGAGCACACCGTCCATCTTCGCCGAGATTTCCTCGGCGGTCGGATCGCGGCCGAGTTCTTGGACGAGTTGGCGCTGAACCCGAGTCATCTTGTTGATCGTCTCGACCATATGGACTGGAATTCGGATGGTTCGTGCTTGGTCGGCGATGGCGCGGGTGATGGCTTGACGAATCCACCAGGTCGCGTAGGTTGAGAACTTGAATCCTTTGGTGTAGTCGAACTTTTCAACGGCTTTGATTAAACCCATATTGCCTTCCTGGATTAAATCGAGGAAGTGCATGCCCCGCCCGACGTAGTGCTTGGCGATGGAAATGACCAAACGAAGGTTGGCCGTGATGAGTTGATTTTTGGCGTCTTGGGCGTCAGCAATCTGATATTGCGCCTCGGCAATGGCTTTGACATCGCCTTTGGCCCGGGCGTCTTTTAACGCCTTCTGCGCCTTGTCCATCGTCGCGATGCGCTTGGCGAGTTCGGTTTCCTGCTTCGCCGTCAAAAGATCGACCTTGCCGATCTCCTTGAGGTACATCTTGACCGAATCGTTGACTTTGACGTCGCCCGACTGGATCTTCGAGAATTCGTCGATGGTGGCGAGTTCTTCTTTCTCTTCGTCGTCGGCGCTATCATCGTCGGCCGCATCTTCTTCGACTTCCTTTTGGGCATTGAGGATCTCCGACTCGTTGGCCGGGGCTTCCTCCGTTTCCTCTTCTTCGTCGGAGATGACTTTGATCTTGTTATCCTTGAAATAGGCGATCAAAACTTCGAAATCCTCATCCGAAAGATCGAGTTTGCTGGTCGCTTCCATCACATCTTCTTGATTGATGTAGCCAGCGCTCTTGCCTTTTTTGAGGAAGTTTTTCTTGATGGTGTCGAGGCTTTTTATCAGCTCAGCCTCTTCATCTTCATCGCCGATATCGTCCTCGTCCGCCTCTTGGGTTTTTTTGGTCTTGGTGGGCTTCGCGATTTTCTCCGCCTTGGCTTTTTTCACGTCTTTGGTTTCTTCTTTTATTGTTTTGGCCGCCTTTTTCGGGGCCTTGTCGACGCCGGAAGCCTCTTTGATGGGCTTCGCGGTGGTTAATTCTTTCTTTTTTTCCATAACTCTTGTCCTCTTGATTAAATCCTTAGGTGCTTTTTTTCTTTGACCGAGCCCTTAACCTCTCGGCCTGTCGTTTGGCATATTCCGTAATAATGCGGGTTTTTTCGGCTTCGCTCTTGCCTTCGATCGCTTTTTCGGTCGTCTCTTTGTCATAGGCGCGATCTTTTTCTTCGCGGATGGCGAGGGCGCAATCACCGATGGTTTTTTCGCTATAAGGCGGATGGTAACTGTCACTGACGATTTCGGAGACTTTTGCCTCCACTTCATCGGCATTATCAGCTTCCGAACCCGCAATGTCCCCGAGAAGGGACTTCACATCGACCGGCATTCTCCGTTTCTCAACGTAATCGACGATGTAATTTGCGATTTCGTTATAAATTGGATAATAGAAGTTATCGATGTGCTGCTCGAAGTATTTGACGGCCCCCATATCGGCAAGCATATAGAAGAGAGCTTCGCGCTCGGCTTTGAGTAGCCGCTTCAGCATGATCTTTTCCGGATGGAATCGCTCCACCTCGATTTGATCGATGTAGGCGGTTTCCTCGCTCGTTACTTCCTCGGGTCCGATCGCGTTGATTTGCTCACGGATGGCCCGGATTTCGTAGCCGGTCGCTTTGGCAAGTTTCACGATGTAATTGTCGCGGTCGATCCCGGCGGGAATGTTGCGAAGGAAGGGAATGAAATACATCATGACCTTCTTTTTTTCCTCGGGCGAATCAAGCTTTTTCACATTGGTGTAGTAATCGACTTGGAAGTCAAAGGCATCGACGAGATGATTCATGTTCGTCTTGAGCACTTCAGGGCCGGATTCCTGAAGGATATCGTCCGGATCGCGGAGATCGCCGGGATTGGAGACAAGACGAAAGGCGATG
>JBAYEZ010000133.1:0-3630 GCA_041667485.1 Bacilli bacterium | reverse complement strand
ATCGAAGAAAAGAAGAACGCCTATTGTTATACCAGCGCCGATAGGGTGGCCAAAGCCATCGAAAGCTGCTGCGCAGGAAAACTGACCCCGACTATAATTGAAGGGTATCGCAAGGCCAAGAGCTGTTCCTTGAAAAAGGTTGGGCAGCAACTGAAAGCGATGTATGAGTCCTTATTGAAGGGCCCGGAGGAATAAGTATGTTGGATTTGAAGCTGATCGAAGAAAAGCCAGACTATGTCAAGGCGGCTCTGGCGAAAAAAGGCTGGGATTTCGATCCCGCCCCCTTGCTCAGGGATTTTCAAGTTCGCCGCGGTCTTCTCAAAGAGGTTGAGAGTAACAAAGCGGAGCAAAACCGTCTTTCTGCCAGCGTTCCCGCTGTGAAAAAAGCTGGTGGCAACGTTCAGGAACTTTTTGCCAAAGTCCGCGATTTAGCGGCCAAAAACAAAGACAAGGAGGCTGATCTCGCCAAAGTTGAAGCTGACATCCAAGCCCTTGTCGAAGTTTTGCCGAATATGCCGGATCCCGATTTGCTCCCGGGCGAAAAAGAGAACAACCATCCGATTTACCACTTTGGGAAAGAGCCGACGTTTGATGGCTTTAAACCGAAAGATCACGTCGAGCTTGAAGAAAGCCTCGGCCTCATCGATTACAAACGAGGCGTTAAGATTTCCTCGTCGGGTGCTTGGATGTACACCGGTCTCGGCGCGCAACTCGAATGGGCTTTATTGAACTATTTTATCGCTCAGCATCTTGCCGATGGCTATACCTTTATTCTTCCGCCACACATGCTTAATGAAGAAAGCGGCTATACCGCCGGCCAATTTCCGAAATTCAAGAACGACGTTTTCTGGGTCGATGGTACCAACCCGAAGAAGTTCATGCTCCCGACCGCGGAAACCGCCCTCGTCAACATCTACCGCAACGAGATTCTTTCGATTGATGATTTACCGAAGAAATTCTTTGCCTACACTCCGTGCTACCGCAACGAAAGCTTAAGCTATCATGCCGATGAGCGCGGCATGGTGCGTGGCTATCAATTCAATAAAGTTGAGATGGTCCAATACACTACCGACGATGGCAGCGACGTCGCTTTCGAAGAGTTGGTCAAGAAAGCCCAGAAGCTCGTTGAGGGGCTTGGTCTTTGCTACCAAGTCGATAAATTGGCGGCCGGCGATTGTTCGCACTCGATGGCCCGGACATACGATATCGAAGTCTGGATTCCGTCGATGCATATTTACAAAGAGGTCTCGAGCGTCTCGAATGCCCGGGATTATCAGGCGCGGCGCGGCATGATTCGCTACAAGGATCACGAAGGCAAAACCCATTATTGCCACACGCTCAATGGTTCGGGTTTGGCGACTTCGCGGGTCTTCCCGGCAATCCTGGAGCAGTTCCAGCAAGCCGATGGTTCGGTCATCATCCCAGAGGCGCTTCGTCCGTGGATGGGCGGCATCAGCGTCTTAAAGCCTGTCAAATAACGAATAATTCGATATAATAGAAAAGCCATCGCGAGGAGAACTCTTCGAACCAGGTCAGGACCGGAAGGTAGCAGCCTTAAGATCAGATCCCCTGTGCGGTGGTTTTTCTTATCCTGTATAATGAAGCGCATGAACGATGAAGATTACATGCGTGAAGCCCTGAAATGTGCGCAAGCCGCTCTCGAACTGGGAGAAATCCCCGTCGGAGCCGTCATTGTTTTAGATGATAAAATCGTTGCTCGAGGCTATAACCAGCGCGAAAAGAAGCACGACGTTTCTTCTCACGCCGAAATTGAAGCAATCCGCTCGGCGGGGAAGACGCTTGGCAGTTGGCGTCTAAATGGCGCCACACTCTATGTGACCCTGGAACCATGCCTTATGTGCGCCTCGGCGATTCAGCAAGCCCAGATTTGTCGCGTTGTTTATGGCGCCGAAGATCCGAGCGACGGCGCTATCAGCGCCCATCATTTTATTTATGACGATCCTTCCCTCGGCGAACGGCCTCTTGTTTCGCGCGGAGTCCTAGAAAAAGATTGCGCCATACTCCTCAAAACTTTTTTCTTCAATAGAAGAAAGAAAAATTAATTTTTAAGCCGAAGTTCCGATAATCACTAGCCTTTATTACAGCGTATAAAAAATCACTAAAATATAAGGCAACAAGCCCTCTTTTTCGTGTTATATTATGGCGCAATATTTTTCGCACCTATGCAACAAAGAGAAAAGGGAAATCAAAACGCAAAGAATCCGATGCGGATTGATTTTTGCTTTTAAGAAAGTATCTCATGAACGGAAAAATAACCACTAACAACTCCGCTTCTATGCCCGGAGCGGAAGATAAAGCCAACGCGGAAACCGCGCCCGCTTTAGTTTTGACCCACATTAAAAAAGACTATTTTATCGATGGCAAACCTTTTACCGCTCTCAACGATATTTCCCTCGCTTTCCCCAGTCGGGGATTTGTGGCAATCCTTGGTCCGTCGGGCTGTGGCAAAACCACGTTACTTAACATCATTGGCGGTCTTGATCATTACACCTTGGGCGATTTGCTCATCGATGGCAAGAGCACCAAAGAATTCGCCGATCGCGAGTGGGATGGCTACCGCAACGAACGGGTGGGGTTTGTTTTTCAAAGTTACAACCTGATTCCCCATGAAAATGTTTTGCAAAACGTCGAAGTTTCCTTGCTTTTGAATGGCGTTTCTAAACAAGAAAGAAACGAACGTGCGATGGCTGCGCTCAAGAGCGTTGGCCTCGAGGAAAGCGCCAAGAAACGGCCGAATCAACTCTCGGGCGGCCAGATGCAGCGCATCGCCCTGGCTCGAGCCGTCATCAACAATCCGAAAATTGTGCTGGCTGATGAGCCGACTGGCGCTTTGGATTCGGGTACTTCGCTCCAAATGATGGAATTGCTCAAAGAGATCGCTCAGGATCGTCTGGTCATCATGGTGACCCACAACCGGGACTTAGCTGACCAATTTGCTGAACGTATCATCGAGATGAAAGACGGCGTGATCACAAGGGACACCGCCCCGCTTAGCGTCGACAACATCGTTCCTTCAGGCAAAGAAATCAGCAAGAAGACCGCGATGAGCTTTATGACTGCTCTTCGTTCCTCTTTCTTAAATATCGGGACCAAGAAAGCCCGAACGATTTTGACTGCCGTCGCCTCTTCGATCGGCATCATCGGCGTCGCTTTGGTCCTCGCGGTGTCGAATGGTTTTACCAATTACGTTGATAACGTTGAAGGCTCGGTGGCTTCGAGCGTCCCCATCACCATTTCGCCGGTCGATTATAGTTATCTTCCTGCCGATAGCGGTAATTATGCCGAATACCCCGACGACAATAAAATCCATGTCTACGACACGTCAAATTCTGCTTATGTCGTCCATCGGAACAATTATTCTCAAGACTATTTTAAATACATTCAGAAAACGGTCGATAAAGGTTGGGCTCGTTCCATTATGTTCAACCGGATCAATCTCAATTTCCACGTTTTGACGCAAGACGGCAATGCGACAGACAGTTCAGAGAACCCTGTCGCTCAATTAGTGAACCAGTATTCGAGCGTGAATTCTACCTCCAGCGTGGTCGGTTCGGCCACGGGTTTGCCTTCGACGATTTTCCACGAACTCTATGGCGAAGAGAAAGGTCT
>JBAYEZ010000132.1:0-3640 GCA_041667485.1 Bacilli bacterium | reverse complement strand
GGCCCCAAGAGCCAGGGATGAGGATAAATAAGAGGAGGGCACATTTTTAATCGCATTGACGATGGGGGAAGTGAGAATCGGCAGAATCATGAGGGCAAGGACAATCGCCGCTGATAAGCTCGAAAGGCCGCCTTTGCTCATCAAGCCCAGGCCTTGGGCGAGAGCGTCGACCATCGGGCAGATGATTTCGCGGCCGAATAGGCCATAGACGACCGAAGGGATCGCCGCCAAGAGTTCAATGGCAAAAGCCAGGATTTCTCCGAAGGGTTTCGGCGCGATTTTGCTGATGAACAAGGCGGTATAAATGCTTAAAGGGAGCGCGATCAACGTCGCGAGAAGGCTGACGTAAAGGGTGTTGATCGTCAAAT
Organism: Bacilli bacterium; assembly: GCA_041667485.1. GTDB lineage: Bacteria > Bacillota_I > Bacilli_A > RFN20 > CAG-826 > UBA4951. The sequence goes on along the minus strand of JBAYEZ010000132.1, from coordinate 3,272 downwards.
AAAGGATGCCGCTCTCTTTCGGGAGGGAATACCAATGCATGGCGAAGAGGAAATTCCAGAAGCTCACCTGGAAGGTCACACCGTTTTCTGTGTACGTTTTAAAGAAAGGTTCGAGGCCTTTCACCAAAAGGAAGACGGCGATGAGCACAAGGGAACTGGCGGCGATAACTGCGGTGAAAAGATACGCAAAAGAGGCCGCCTGATCAAGGGCGGTTCTCTTTTGGCCTTTCCGAAACGCTACTTGACCAATTCGCTCCATTTGGTGATCGTTCCTGAATAGATGTCCCTCAATTGGGCGGCCGTGATATTGGAAATCTTTTGGTTATTGGCATTGACCGATGCGACAATCGCATCGGTACACATCTTGCCTGTCGTACCCGTGGCGAAGGCTTCGCTTGAAGAGAATTCGCGGCTGGCATAAGCGATGTCGAGGGCGCTCGACGAATCTTTGTCGCTTCCTTGGGTGCGTTTGTAGGCGTCGCCGCTCCCGGTGTGGTTATGCTCAGCGACGAAATTGCCGCACAAAGGCGCGAACTCCTTGCTGAGGGCCTTGGCCATTTCTTCGACCGAAGTCGAACCGCCAAAGTGAATGGTGATGGCTTTGTTGTCGGCAGCAGCGATGGCGTAATTGGCTTTGATGCTGGCCCAAGTCGGGTCGCTCGCGGCGATTGTGAGAATGCCCCCGAGTTGCTTCATGGTCGCCTTGGCGTCCGAAGTGGTAAGAAAAGCGCGATAGGCTTCAACGATTTGGCCGACCTTTTCATCGGCGTAGGAGGCACGGACGATGTAATTGAAATTCCGGGTCATCTTGTAGGTGCCATCGAGAACGGTGGCTTCGGAGGGCTTCACGCCTTCATAGGAAAGGCCGCTGACGCCCGAAGTCGCTAAGGTCGAAAGCGAAATGTAGCCGATGCCGTTCGCGTCGTTTTTGATGCTGGAGATCATATCGCCATTCGAGGCGACTTGAATGTAACCGGTCGCCAATTTGGAATTGTCGGTTTTTGCCGCGCTGTAGCCGATGGCGGTCATAAAGCCATCGCGGGTGCCCGAGGTGGTATCGCGGGTATAGACGCTGATCGACGGATCGCCTGTCTTGGCGCAGGCAGCTAAGGCCGCTAAGGGCAATAGCAACATCATCTTTTCGAATTTTTTCATCTTGTTTTCCTCTTGTTCCTTTTTTGTTAACGCCCCTACTTTATAAGGAATAAGAAAAGCCTTCGTCCTCAGCTCCGTAAGACTCTTGTTAAGAAGTTGTTAAGACGAAAAACCGATGGAAGTTGTCCATCGGTATTTCGCAGGAAAGATCCTCAGCTTTTGATAGCCCCGCTTGTGAGGCCGGAGACAAAATAACGTTGGAGTAAGAGATAGACAAGGAGGACGGGCAACACCGCCATGACCGACATGGCAAAGACATAGCCCCAGTCGGTTTGGCCGTGGGCTTGATAAAACATCGTGATGGCAACGGGTAGGGTTCGGATCTTGTCGCTTTTGAGAATGGCCGTTGACCAGCCAAGTTCTTCGAAAGGAAATAAGAAATTGAAGATCGCGGTGCTGGCGATGGCTGGGGAGGTCAAAGGAATGATGATGCTCCGGTAAACGGTGAAAATGCTTCCGCCATCGATAAACATGGATTCGTCCAGTTCTCGCGGAATGTTGTCTTCGATATAGCCTTTCAATAAATAAGTGGAGAACGGGGTGACCCAAGCCGCATAAAAAAGGATAACGCCCCAAAGATTGTTGACAAGATGGAAGCGGACGGCAAGTTCGAACTGGGGGACGATAAGAGCGAGGCCCGGCACCATCATGACGGCGAGGACCATCCAGAAGATGATGTTTTTGCCTGGGAGATAAAGTCGGGCAAAAACATAGGCCAGAGTCGAGGAAACGACCGTGGAAATCAAGACGGTCATCGTTGCGACGAAGACCGTATTGCCAAGATAGGTGAAGAAAGATGTCCGAGTCAAAACGTAGGAAAAATTAGCGATAGTCAGCGTATTGATCGCCGGGAAGATAACTGGCGGATAGGCAAAAGTGGAGGCATTGTCTTTGAAGGCGGAAACAATCATGTAATACATCGGAACGATGACAAAAAGGAGACCAAGAGACAAAAGGATATAACTGGTTATTTTGCCAGGATCGGCTTGATTTTTCCGATATTTTCTTGTTTGCATATCATTTCTCCTTTCGCCCAATGACCCGAATCATCGCCAAGGTAATTATCATGATCAAGAGGGTCAAGATCATCGAAAGAGCGGCGGCATAACCCATTTCGAAAGCCGAGAATGCTTGGAAGTCCATCCAGGTGAGAACCACCTCGGTCTGATGGTAGGGATTTCCACCCGTCAAGATGGCAATTGGGGTGTAGGTGTTGAAGGCGCCGATGGTCAGCATGACCAAGGCAAAGACCAGGGTTCCCCGAATCGAGGGCAAAGTGATATGAATCAACTTCTGCCAAGAATTGGCCCCATCGACGGAGGCCGCTTCATAATAATCTTTGGGGACGGCTTGGAGAGCGGCGAGGAACATGACCATGTTCCAGCCGACGCCCTTCCAAATTCCGAGGAGCGTCGCGGCGAAAAGGGAACGGTAGCGGGTTGAGAGCCAAGCCACTTTTTCGCTCGTAAGATGCAAAACATCTTTCAAAAGATAGTTAAAGAGGCCATCCGTATTGAAGATATAGCGAAACAACAGGGCGACCACAACCCAAGAAGTCACGACAGGAAGGTAATAAACAAGACGAAGAAAGACCGATCCCTTGGTGATTTTATTTAAGAGAAGCGCAACCGCTAAGCCGAGAATGATTTGTCCGGGAACCGTAATGAGCAAATAGAAAAAGGTGTTTTCGAGGGCGATGTTGGCAATCGGGTCCCGAAAGACGCTGACGTAGTTTTGGAAGCCAACCCAAGGCGAGGCTTGATTTTCGCCGATGTGCCAGTCGGTAAAACTCATCACCGCCGTTTTTATAATGGGGTAGAACGTGAATAAGGCCAGAAAAGCAAAGCCTGGCAAAAAGAGGACGAGTGTTCGCCAATCCATTTTCTTTCTGAAGGTTACGAATGCTTTGCTGGCCATAATTTTTTCCTTGCTGAAGAGGGGGACGAAAGGAGCCATCCCCCTCCTCGAAAAGAGCAGATAAGTTAGCTTATTTGGCTAAGAGCGTATCGATTTGCGTCACTGCATCATCAAGCGCGGTTTTGACAGGCGTTGCGCCGGTGATCGCCTCCGCGACTTTCGTGGCGATGACGTCCTCGACTTTCGACCACTGCGGGATG
>JBAYEZ010000131.1:0-3643 GCA_041667485.1 Bacilli bacterium | reverse complement strand
TTTTTCCCCGGGTGTCCAAATTCAAAGCGGACTGGATGTAATATCTTTTGCTTCCTTCGTTGCAGACGAAATCAACCTCGAGTTGCTTTCTCCGATGATCCTCATTTATCTCCACAACCCCAACATCCACGTTGAATCCTCTCCGCACGAGTTCCAGATAAATGATGTTCTCCATGATGTGGTTTTCTTCGACTTGCCTGAAGTTCAGCCGAGCATTCCTTAAACCAACATCCTCATAGTAGTATTTCGAAGAACTCGAGATGTATCTCTTTCCTTTGATGTCGTACCTATCAACCTTCTCGACCAAAAACGAATCGGTGAGATGGGAGAGGTATTTTATTATCGTTTCCTTGGACAAGCCTTTATAGCCATCGGAAACAAAAGTATTGAATATCCTTGTTGCGTTGGTCAAAGAGCCGATCGAGGAGGCAAGGATATTGATTAGGCATTCCAAAATATCGTCTTTTCTAAGCCCATTTCTTTCAACGATGTCCTTGGTATATGTTAGGTCGAACAGTTCCTTGAGATACTTGGCTTTGGCCCCATCAGAACCCATTGTTGTCAAAAACGGCATTCCACCATAAATCATATATGACGAAAAGGCGTCTCGTTTTTCAATTTTCGTCGCCGAATAATACTCCTTGAACGATAACGGGTAGACCTTTATCTGGGTTCCCCTTCCCCTGAATTCAGTGATGATATCGGATGATAGGAACCGTGAATTGCTCCCCGTCACATAGACATCGAGATTTCTTATGTGCAAGAAGCCGTTCAGGACCGATTCGAAGTCTTTGACGAACTGCACTTCGTCCAATAGGATGTAGTATGTTTGTCTGTCTTTGATTAATCCTCTAACATAGGAATCCAAAGCATCGGGGTTCCAATATTTGCGGTTTTCCCTCTCGTCCAAATCTATTTTTACTATGTGGCTGTTCTCCACGCCGACGCTTCGGAGGTAATCAGTGAAAATAGGATCGAGAAGATAGGACTTGCCGCACCTTCTTATTCCCGTGATGACCTTGACCAGACCATTTGATTTCGAATCGATCAAAGCCTGCAAGTATTCTTTTCTTTCAATTTCCATCTGATGTCCTCTTCTTATTGAACAGAAATGCGTTTTAACGCATTTTCGTTCAATATATTATTACGCGAACAAACTAGCCACACAACAAGATGCTGGACATTTTTGCGTAATTACGCATTTTTGTCCATCATTCTTGAATGATTAAATACCTAGCAAACTCTAAATACCTATACTCGCATTTTCATCAACGTTTGCTTGCTAAAAAACCTTTAGCTTTCTTTCTAGGAAGCAGGCCGTTTTCTGATGCCCCTCAATTCGATGGGAGCGATTAGTTTAAACCACGTTCGCATTGCCCCGCTTCCAACACTCACCAGTTCCCGAAGCTCACGGGGCCGCCCTTGACGACACGACGATCCTCATATCGCTTATCGCTGTCGAATCTAACCCGTTGCGCGACGACTCAAGGGCTTTCTAGCGGCCCGAATCCCCCAGACATGACCTCGTAGATATCTCCTGAGCTTCTCCTCAGCGTTATTCTCATAGAAAACCCTATTGTCAAACCGACAATCCGATAAATGCGGGTTCATCTCAAATGTGTCGTTTGCTCAATTCAGATGCAGACTCGAGTTAGGTACATCAGAAGACAAAATAGTGAGAAGTGTGCCAAAAAGAAGATGATTTTTACTTTAGTGAAGGCTAATTGATTCTAACGTAATAAAACTTATTTTTATTCCATTAACAAACTTCTCGAAATCCATATAGGATATATCGATCGTTACCGCGTTTATATTCGGATGAAAATTTACAAACTCTTCATTTATTAAATAATAATCTATTAAAATAATTACTTCATGATTAATGTAATTTAATAGGCTTAAAGGCGAAAATGAACAAAACGTGAGCTTAAGATATTTATATAAACCGGCTTCTGATGCAAACGATAAATGAGAACTTCCTATTTGCTTAGCCAAAAACTCTAAATCTTTTTTATTACCATCTAAAATTGCGAGATAGTGAATATCGCCCTTTCCCATGCCTAAGAAAAAGATTCTTGCATATTACCCCCGTTATTGATATGCATAATTTTTTTGCTTCATCAACTGTGTATACCGGTTTATGTTGGTATCTACGATATTTAATTTTCAATAAATTCAAAATATCCTAGACATTCTGCTCTCTTTTATCAAACGTTTTTGCTTAACTCCCCCTCAATGACGACTTCCGACCATGCTTTGAAAAGTGGCAATATCCCTTGATTCACTTCTTTGGCTGAAACAAGATATTGGTAAACCATTTTATCTGCGCTACGCTTTAAATTTATGGCGCCGGCGCTGAAATTATTCCACATTTATTATCCCATCCACGTTCATCCGAAGCGACCTATTTTCTCGAATAGAGGTGCGTAGCGAACGGATTCGCGGACGGGAGAAGCCAAAACGCCATGGAAAACGCAACCATGAAGGCGATATAGAAATAATCGTTGGTGGGCAATGGCCGGCAGCCGATGGCGAAGGCGAGCAAGAAAATGCTCAAAAGCGAATAGGAGACGTTCCTCGCCATGGCAATAACCAAACCGACTTTCCTAGGAAGGGGAAGAAGAGAACCGCGGAGGTAAGGAAACCACACAGGGCGAAAACGAAGGCGAAGAGGACGAAATAGTTTCCATAAAGATAATGCTTGCTCTCAAAAATGAGGTCATAGAGGTTCTTATACGAGGTTAAGGTTGTCCCGCTGCCTAGATGGTAGTAAATAAAAATCTGGATGGCAGCAAGGAAAAGCAAGGTCATGAGCCCGTAGGCGATTCCGAGAAGTGGTGAGAATAAGCGGGAGAGGTCTTTTTCTCGTTTTCCCACCGCTTCGGCCTTCCTTTCTCCATTGACAATCTCATCGACGCTTAGGGAATAAATAGAGGCGAGTGCCGGGAGCAATGAGATATCAGGCGAGGACTCGCCTCTCTCCCACTTCGAGACGGCCTGAGGTGAGACCGAGAGCCTTTCGGATAGCTGTCCCTGCGTCATGTTCTTTTCTTTCCTAAGTTGGGCGAGGAACGCCCCGATTTTTGCTTGGTTCATCTTTTTTCCTCCGCCCAGCAATTATATCCTCTATGCCATCGCCATCGATGAATCGCTGGTTCATTTTCTCAACCAATGGTTGATTGGCCTTTTCTTCAGTCTTTCTTCCGTTTTTGTGTGCCAGAAAAAAGCAATGTGGCAAAAGCCAAAAGCGAAGAGCAGAAGAGTGCGATCAAAATGATCTCCAGGTCTCGTCCGCGATGCCTCGAAGTCCATCCTCTGCAGGCACTCAATCTGAGTATCGGAAATTCAATTTGATTTCTGCGTCGTCCTCCAAGAACCAAAAAAATGAATTCTCGGAACAATCGAAAACGAAGGACTCCATAATTGAAAAGAAATCCGAATCCTATTCCAGAACCACGGTATAAACGGATCCGCAACTTTTTTTGTAGTCGAATCGCCTAGTCTCGATTTGGACGTAATCGGCGGCGGCATCCAGATAAAAACATAAGACGAGACTGTAATACTTCTTGTTGGGGCTCGTGGCAGTCCCGTCTTCGATCACGTTGATTCCTTCAGCCGCGGCATATTCCGCTTCGCCAATCTC
>JBAYEZ010000130.1:0-3647 GCA_041667485.1 Bacilli bacterium | reverse complement strand
GGGCAAAATCAGGCGGTAGCGCGAAAAGCTCGCTTAAGTCTTCCCTTCCTCCACCTCCAGCATCACGTCGATAAAGTTCATCTGCGGAGTGCCGATGAAGCCCGCCACAAACTTGTTGACCGGATAAAGATAGAGATTGTCAGGGGTGTCAACTTGCTGGATTCGCCCATCTTTCATCACGACGATTCTTTGCCCCATCGTCATCGCCTCGGTTTGGTCGTGGGTAACATAGACAAAGGTGGTTTGCAAACGCTGATGGATTCGAATGATCTCGGTTCGCATCGTCGCCCGCATCTTGGCGTCGAGGTTGCTCAATGGCTCATCGAGCAAAAAGACTTTCGGCTCGCGGACGATGGCCCGGCCAAGGGCGACCCGTTGGCGTTGACCGCCAGAGAGCTCGCCTGGTTTGGAATCGAGATATTGCTTTAAGCCCAAGATGTCGGCAGCCGCTTCGACCTTCTGGCGAATCTCGCCTTTCGGGACTTTGCGGAGTTTTAAGCCAAAAGCCATGTTGTCGAACACGCTCATGTAAGGGTAAAGGGCGTAGTTTTGGAACACCATCGCAATATCGCGGTCGCGCGGATGGACTTTATTCATGAGTTTGCCATCGATATAGAGCTCGCCCGAGGTGATGTCCTCGAGGCCCGCGATCATCCGGAGGGTGGTCGATTTGCCACATCCCGATGGCCCGACGAAGACCACGAATTCCTTATCGTGGATTTCCAAGTTGAAGTCGCTCACGGCGTGGACGCCGTTGGAGTAAATTTTGTTCACCCCCACCAATTTGATGTCTGCCATCGTCAGTCCTCCTTCTTTATTTTCAAGGCGCTCAGGCCTTCAACAATCCGTTTTTCTTTCGCTAGGAGCCCCCAGATGAACTCATCGAGGTAGTTGCTGATGCCGACGAGTTCGATGCCTTTGTCAATCCCGATCACCCCATCGTCACGCCAGGCGCGGTCGAGATTGAAGGAATCGATGAGGCCGTAGGGTGAAAGGAAGGAACCGTCGGCGAAATAAGACTCGATGGCCCGCAAAGATTCTTTGGGAGCGAAGGGGAGAGAGGCGAAGGCGCAATAAACGGCAATCGTCCCATCGCTTTTGTAATTCATCCCAGGCTGACAGCCATAGTCCCCGCAATAGCCATCGGGTCCGTCGCAAGCGCTGAGGCCCCAGCCTTTCTTGTAGGAAAGAGAGCCCTGATAGTTCTGGGTGCAGAAGCTCCAATCGGCCAAAATCGCTTTGCGGGAGTTATCGTGCCAATCGATGCCGCGTCCATCTTTCGTATGGCGGAAATCGATGAAGTTCTGCGAAAAGAAATAGACGAAGAGTCCGTTCATCGCCGAGTGGATGAAACTGAGGCCGTCGTAGGAGCCGACCGGCCGGGCAAAGGCATCGTAATAGGCTTTGCCAAGCCGATAATCCGGATTCTCAACCCCAGCGGCCAAGACGTAAATCATCAGCTGCTCGGCATAATCTTGCCAAAAGGAATAGAAACGGCCGTTCCGCTTGCCCATATAGAGGAAGGGCGAGGCCGAGGTCCAGATCGGCCAGATTGCCTCATCGACGAGACGATAGGCTTTTTCGGCAAGCGATCCCCCGAAATAATTGGCGCTGACGAGCAAGCCCATATAGAAGAGACAGCTATCGATGTCCGACAACTCGCTGAAGGGCTTTTGCTGTCCGCTTCCCATATCGTAGAAATGATAGAAGAAGCCCCCTTCTTTATTGAGGCGGAAAGCCCCGTCGATAATCTGAAGCGAGAGGCGTTTGGCTTCCTCTTCCTCGAGGTAATGATAATGGGCGCCAATGGCAAAGGCGGCAAGGGCAAAGCCGCTCGAAGCGATGGAGGACAAATCCTTGTCGCGCGGGTAGCGGTCGCGAACGAGTCCGTTCTTGCCCATCCCCTCCTTGAAGAAGGAAAGGCCCCCTCTGATTTCTTTCTCTAACAATTCGTTCATGCGTTTCCCTCCGTGAAGCCTAAGCGGCTCAACCCATCCTGAATCCCAGCGACCTTCTTCGACAGCCCCCAGATCGTCCCATCCAAATAGTTGTCCATCATCAACAAGGTAATTCCCTTGTCGATGCCGATGTAACTCGTCGCCGTCCAATTGTGGACGAGGTCGTAGGCGTCGTAATAGCCGTATTTGCCTTGCAGGGTCGGCTCGTTCGCGTAATTCCGCAAAGCCTGAAGCGAATACTTTGGCGTGAAAGGCATACTTCCAAGGGCGCCGGCTGGAGCGATGGTGCAGGCGGCATTGGCCTCGTAACTCGTATCGCTGGTCCAGCCACGGGGTTGGTTCCCGAGATAGCCGTTATAGCCCCACTTGGTATCGCAGGCGGTGAGACCCCAGCTGCCCTCGCCGTAGGTTTCATAGTCCCCTTTCTTATCGATGCACCACTGATAGGCGGCTTCCGAGGCACCGATGGAATTCTGATACCACGAGACCCCATATTTGTCGACCAAGCCGCGAAAATCAATGAAAGCGTGAGAAAACTGATAGGTAAATAAGGAGCCGAACCACGAGTAAATGAAGCTGTTTCCTTTCCCATAGCTGCCCGAATTCTTCGTGAAGCCATTATATTCCGTGAGTGAAGTTCGATGGGCCTCGTTCGGAGCGCCCGCCCCGAGGATATAGAGCATCAATTGCTCGGCGTAATAGTCCCAATAGCCTTCAAAAGAGGAGGTATCGACGTTATAGGCCATTCGGAACTGGCTTTGGCCGTTGTGGCTCGCGAGGAAGGCGGTCCAATCGACATTCGCGTAGAGCGTTTGGGCCGCGGTCTCGACCTCACCCCCAAAGTAGGCTCCGGCGATAAGGGCGCCAACCACGAGGATCGCCGTATCGATCGTCGAGACCTCGCTCCCGCTGCTCCTCGTCCCATCGTCCATCATGATGAAGTGCCAATAAAATCCTTTTAACGTCGGCAATTTAAGTAGGTTTTGCAGGGTTATTTTAGCCCGGGCCTCCGCATCGCTTTGACTGATCCAGCCATGCTTGATCCCTATTGGGAGGGCCGCTAATCCAAAACCCGTCGAGGCGGTTGAGGCGATGTTGCCTCTCGCTCGATCGGCCACGAGGCCATAGGCGGGCGAGGTCGTATCTTTCGAGACGCTATCAATAAAAAAGGCGAAGGACTTCTGCATTTCCGCGAGGTAGAGAGTCTCATCGCTCGACGCGAGAAGACCCGAAGAAACGGCGGAGGAAGTCACGCTTGAAAGCGGGGAGGAACTGCTGGCTATCGAGGAGGCCCCCGCTCCCCCGCAGGAAACCACGCTCAAAAGACTCCCGAGCGCTAAGAGAACGACTTTGCTGATTTTTTTTGCCATTTTTATTCTCCTGTAATTCCGGCTTTATCAATGCCTTCGACAAAGAAACGCTGCGAGATGAAATAGATCACGACGAGCGGCAAGATCGTCATTAAACTGCCAGCCATGTAGACTGCCTCGTTGATGTTCTTGCCGGTATAAAGCGTTTCGTAGGTGCTCTTGAAGACCAAGAGCTGACTCACGAGGGTCGTGAGATCGTTGCCGAGATAAATCGTGGTCAATGTCGTTTCGTTGTAGTACCAAACAAAACTCAACAAGAAGGTCAAGAGATAAGCCGGCCGAGCGGTGGGGATGCCAATCTTGAAGAAGATGACAAAGG
>JBAYEZ010000129.1:0-3660 GCA_041667485.1 Bacilli bacterium | reverse complement strand
GTCGAGACGCCAGCGCCGCCCAAGAACACGATGCGATGGGCCGCCCTGATCGCCTGTTTCGCCCGCTCTAAGTTCATTTCCATGGGACTAATTATAGTCGAAAGAGCCCCCTAAGGGGCTAGGAAAATTACTCGCGGGCTCTTTTGATAAATAAAAAGAGGATTTCGCCTTTCATTATCTTGGGCAAAACCCCCTTCTTTTTGATTTTGAAAATCAGACACCTTTAAAGACGGAAAGCAATTGAACGTTGAGATGGACCAACTCTTCGGGGGTTTCACGGAAACCCCGCCGGATCCACACCTCGACGAAAGCACATTCCTCTTGGATGAGACTCTTCCAGAAATAAACCCGGTTCTCGCTGTTGAAGCCCGCTGAGGTTGCCAAGGCCTTCAAGCAGCTCGACTCGGTCAGATAGGAGGCGATGCTCTTCGCGAAAAGATGATAGATGCCTCGCTTTTCGAAGAGGGAAAGGATCTCTTTCCGCTGAGCGCAAAAGACAAAGAAACGATAGGCAGATTCCTGAAAGGAACTCGGAGTCGAATCGGGGGTGTATTCTTTGATACGGGCGTAGACGGCGAAATCTACGACGTCATCGAGCGAATTGAAGTCACGATAAAAAGTTTTGCGTGTCAAACCAGCTTTAGCGCAAACTTCGCTGATGGTGATTTCGCCATAGTCCTTCTCGCGAAGGAGAGTGAATAAAGCGGCTGCGGTTTTGTCCAATGAACGCCAAACGCGCGGATTTTTCGAGCGATTGAACATATTGCCTCCCTAATTCATGCTAATTTAGCATGAGACAAACGAAAACAAATCCATTCAAGCAAAACCCCGCCAAGGGCATCGTTTACGGCACAAGAAATAACCGAGAACATAGAGGAGTCCCGCGAAGCCACCGAGTAAATTCAAAAGAAACCAAAAAAGATCGAAAACAAAAAGCCAGAGCCCCGCGGAAGAACCGAAATAGGGCGCCGGGGCGCTGACGAAGGGCGTCCCCAACGTGATACCTGAGCCCACGCTACAAACAAGGAAGCCGATCCCGCCGATGAAAAGAAGGACTTTTCCGAAAAAACCCATCTTGGCCTTTGAAAGCTTATCTCTCTTCGAGCGTCTTCTTCAACTCGTCCACCAGCATCTGCATCCGCTCCACCACCGCCATGAAAGGGGCTTTGCTGGTCAAATCAACGCCAGCGGAGAGCACCTCGTCGATCGGGAAAGTCGAGCCACCGCTCTTAAGCAAGCCAACGTAGCGTTCAAAGGCGTGAGGCTTCTTCGCTTTGACATTCTCATAGAGGAGCATCGAGGCGGTGAAACTCGTCGCGTATTGATAAACATAGAATGGAGTGTAGAAAAGGTGAGGGATATAGGCCCAAACAAACGGCTTTAACTTTTCTTCGCGGATGTCGATGCCATAGTAGGTTTCGTAGAGTTTCGTCATCTCGTCGTTGAGGACTTGGTAAGACAAAGGTTCGCCCGCTTCGGCTTTCTTCGAAATATCGTATTCATACTGAGCAAACAGCGTCTGACGGTAGAAAGTGCTGACAATCTCGTCGATGGCTTTCTGCAAAAGGGCGATCTTGCTCTCACGGTCGAGACTGCCCTTCGTCAAAAGATAATCCAAGAGATTGTGCTCATTGAAGGTCGAAGCGATCTCGGCGGTGAAAATCGTGTAATCCTGCTTCATGAGCGGCTGGCTCTCCATCGCGTATAGGGTGTGAATTGAGTGGCCGGATTCATGGGCGACGGTGAAGCAATCATCAAGTTCGCCTTGGAAGTTGAAGAGGATGACCGGATGGATGAAATCCTTGCCGTCTTGGTAGCCGCCATTGGAATAGGCGCCACTCCGTTTCCCGAGCGAAGGATAGACATCGACATAGCCATCCTCAAGAACGGTGCGGGCTTTCTTTTGGAAGTCTTCCGGGAAAGGTTTGATCGAATCAAAGAAGAGCGATTTAGCTTCATCGTAACTATACTTCTTCGTGGAGTGGGCCAATTGGAGAAAACGATCGTATGAGCGATGTTTCTCCAGACCTAAATACTGAGCCCGAATCTTGTAATACTCATGAAGCGGCTTTGCATTATGCGAGGCGACATCGACCAAATTAAGAAAGACCGAAGTCGGAATCCTGTTGTGGAAGAGATGCTCCTCGAGGATTGAGGAATAGCCGCGGGCTTTCATTTCGGAGAGCTCGGCTTGGACATCGTTATTGTAGATTTCGGCGTAGACGTTCTTATGCTCATCATAATAGGCATAGAGGGTTTCGAAGATCGTCTGCCGATCCTCGGGATCTTTCGTCTCGGCGATCAAATTCGTCCAATTGCTGGTGCTGACTTCGACTTCTTTCCCATCCTTCAGTTTGGCTTTCTTGGGCGTATAGTCGCCGACTGAAAGCATCGAATAAAGTTTGGATCCTTCTTCGAGAAGCGGGCCAAACGACGAAAGAAGCCGCTCTTTATCGGCGCTCAGAATATGGGTTTGGTCGAGATAGAGTTTCTCAAAGGAATAATCGAATTCCTTCACTTCGGGATGACGGGATAGAATCCCTTTGATTTTATCAAGGCCAAGGCCAAGGAATTCCGGATCGCTCCAAGCGAGTTTCTCAGCGTAGTCTTGCGAGAGAAGTTCAACTTTGTTAAGCCGCTCATTGCCTGCGACATCTTTTTTGTTGAGGTCGCTCGCGCAACCCGAATAAAGATAGAGTTTGGTGAAGCATTTCTGCGCCTCGCGCTGCAAAAGCAAAAAGGCAACGAAATCTTTCTCATTTCCCAACTTCCCATGATACGATGCCATCGAAGGGATCAGCTCCTCCTTCGCCGCAGTCAAATCCGCGTTGAACGCCGCCTCGTTCGGATAAATAAACCTCAGATCCCACTTATTTTCCATAAATTCCTCTTACTTTTTCTAAAAGGCCAAGCTCAGGCTTGGTTTAGCGGTTTGATTATCGCATAGAAGGGCCTAAGATTATAGCGGTATGAAAAAGAAAAAAGAGATGCCCGCTCCCGTGCGAGAACCTCCAAACCCCACTTCGCCTCTCTCTTCGCTTGCCAATGATTTCAAATCCTTAGACAAAGAAGACGCTCTTTGCCAGCGGAAAAACGACGGGACCGATTAGCATTCTCTCTATCGTGTGATTTTCTTTGTCCCGGCAAAATCCGATCCCATTGGCTTTTGCAGGGATTTTCATCAGTTATGGTGGCGTTTTTTAAGTTCGGCGTTTTGCGCTTCACCGACCCTACTCGAGAGCGTGAACGCGGTTGTGAAAAAGAGGCGGGCGATCCCCGGCCGCTTCCGGAAGGAAAAAGGCAAGGGAGAAACGTGGTTGGCAGCAGCGAAATAGCCATCTATGAATTCTATTTTGTATTCCCAAAAGACATGGCGGCTACGAATTTTGAAGCCGAAGCGGAAACGGTCTTTTTTATTTGTTTTCGTTTCGCCGGAGTTCATCGAAAAGTTTTTTCTCCTTGGTCAAAACTCATCCGTAATGCTGAACGCCGGTCCATTTCGCAAGAAGATAACCATCAAACGCAAAGCTATAAACCATTCGAGCCCGACGAGAAATGTTTTTTCAAAAAACCGATTAACCGGGTAGAACTTGCGGCCCTTTTTGGCTCTGAACCCCGCTTCTCATCAGCGCCGCCCTCAATAACCAAGGCCACTACGTC
>JBAYEZ010000128.1:0-3722 GCA_041667485.1 Bacilli bacterium | reverse complement strand
TCGGAGATTGACATCGCTTCTTCTTGATCGTGAGTAACGAAAACCGTGGTGATGCCAGTCTCTTGCTGAATCCGGCGAATTTCTTCGCGGGTCTGGAGGCGAAGGCGGGCGTCGAGGTTGGAGAGCGGCTCATCGAGAAGCAAGACTTTCGGCCGTTTGACCAACGCCCGGGCGATCGCGACCCGCTGCTGCTGACCACCCGAGAGTTGGGAAGGTTTGCGCTGGAGGTATTCTTCGACCTGGACCAAACGGGCGGTTTCATGGATGATGTCGTCCCGCTCCTCTTTCGTGAGTTTGCGGTGATCGATTGCCACGTGGGTTTCGGCTTGGACATCGGAAAGATTAAGCTGTTTCTTCAAGGCTTCAATCGCCGAGGCTGTCTGCTCTTTCCCGACTTTGTGGAATTCGACGAAGAGTTTGGTTTGTTTTTTGTCGAAATAGGTCTTCAAATCGCTGAAACGGATGCTTTCTTTCCGCATGAAGGCGGTAACTTCATTGACGAAAGAAACGGCCCGGACGTCGTCCACCACTTTTTTAAGGCCGACAAACGCCATTTCCGCGCTGTAGTCCTTTTCTAAATCCTCCAAACTCGACACTTTGACGTTTAAGACGCGGGCGACCAACTCGTGCCCATCGTGCAAGTGCATGATGGCGACCGATTCTGGATGGCCGAAATTCTTCAAGAAAGCGCGGGCTTCGTTGATGACGCTATCCATCTGGCTCGTCTGATAGCGATCGTTCAGGCGGCCCGAGAGAGTGACGTCGCAGACCTCATCCGGCCGCACGTCGTTAATCGTGGCCCGGAAGACGGTGTCATAGAGCGCTTCGGAAGTCTGCTCTTGGCTTTCAACGAGCGATTCGGGCTTCACGATAAGCGGGAATTCGTTCACGAACATCTTATGAACGGCTTCCGGCGCATTCTTCAAGGTGATTTTAAGGGTCAGCATCTGCCCATCAAGAGCGGCGACAACATCGTAGCCTTTGCCTTTTTTGAGGCCGACCCGGCTCGCCAAACGTTTGATGGCAGCCAAGATGCCTTTGAGCTCATCCTCGGGCTTCATCGTATAGGTATAGGCCAAATGGAAATCGAAGAACGCCGACATCGGCACCTCAACCTTCAACGAGGTGAGCGGGAACTCGATGTTCTTGTAAATCGTCATGTGCGGATAGAGGGCGTAGTTTTGGAAAACAAGGCCAATCCCGCGTTTTTCAGGCGAGAGGTTGGTGACTTCTTGGTCGCCGAACCATACCTCGCCGGAAGTCGGCTTCAAGAGGCCGGAAATCATGTAGAGCGTCGTGGACTTGCCACAGCCTGACGGCCCAAGCAAACCAACGAGTTTGCCATCGGGGACCACGAAATCTAGGTCTTTGACCGCGACGGTATCGCGGATGTGGCGCTTGTTGTCACCCGGGAAGATTTTCGTCAGATTCTTGATGCGAATTTCCATAGTGTTCGCTCTCCTTTTCCTATTTCTTTGTCACCACGGTGCCATCGTCGGCCACCGTGTCGTTGATCTTCAGCGCATCGTCTCGTTTCTTAATGCGGAGGTCCTTAATCCGCGTGACCAAGAATTTAATGTAGTAACCCGTGAAGATCAGCAGGATAACGGAGAGGGCGACGATATACGGATCGAAGGGGTTGGAGAGCGTCAGAGAATTTTTGAAAAGGACGCAGCGCCCGATCAAGAAGAGAATCTCGGCGGTCCAGCAGGCGAAATAGGCAAAGGCAATCAGCGCTTGCTTAAGGAAATTCTTATTATCGACCCGATTGAACTCATCGTTCTTATAGCGATTTTTCATATAGCGAAAGAGGCCGAAGGATAGTCCGGCGAAGAAAATAGTGAAGATCACCAAAGTCAAAGTCATCGTCAAATTATAGTTGGCAATCGGCGCTATTGCGCTGCCTGGAGCAAGGAAACGAACCGAACCGAAGCGCCAAGTCGAGGCCGAGTGACCGAGGGTGGCGTATTTGGTATTATCCCAAACGTCACAATAGAGTGAAGCGTTTGTTACATCGAGCGAAACGACTTTTTCATTCTTGAGATTCTGAAAGAGAAATTGGAAGGTGCCCGAGGGCGAGATGTTGAGGAAGGTGGTTCCGCGGATGGTGCGCACTTCGGACGTGCCATCTTCGAAATTAATCCGCAGACGGGAGTTGGTCAAGGAAGCGAAACGCATCCGAATCGAGTATTCGCCCGATTCGATTTCCGCCTGATATTCCGTATAAGCCGACGACAAGGTTTCGAATTCTTTCATCATCGTCGAGGCGTAGGTGCAATGAATCGAAGAGAAATCGCCGATGCGGGCCACTTGCGAAAGGGTGGTCGTCGGCAAGAAATCATCGAGAGAGAAGTTGGTTTGGGCAGCAATCTTCAGAGTCGGATTCTTCAAAATATAATTGGTGGAATAATCCGGCGTGTAACTATAGGTTGTGGTGCCATCTTCCGCCACCACTTTATTCTCGGCGACTAAATAGATGTTGACCACCATCAGACTCTTGTAATCGATGGTCTCGCCTTTGCCGATCGGCAAATCGGCATAGCCTTGAAATTTGGTGACTGCCGCGAAATTCTGGCCGATCGCATCGTAGGAAGCGTTGCTGCTCGTGAGGGTCCCGATCGTCGAACGGACCTCGGTCGTCGAATCGGTTTTCGTCACGGTGTAATAGAAGGTCAGAGGGTGATAATCTTTCGTCTCATCGTAATTGCCTAAGAGATAATTGCGGCTCCCGGTATCGCCGATCAAGAAAGTGAAGGATTGATAATTGGCGGAATAGGAGCGGCTTTGAATGGCATAGGTGACATATTTGTCGTGGGCGGTCAAATCCGTGTATTGGCTCTCATCGAAATCGCTCCCCGCCGCCGAAACAGGAGCCGCCACTTGCGAAAAGGCCAGCCCGCATGAAAGAAGAGCGACGACAGAGGCAAGGACTACTGGTCTGGAAATCACGGGCGAACCTCCTTCAAAGTGGTGCTTCGGAAGCTGATTAGTATACATTTTATTTTCCTGCCCGCGCAATAGCAACTTTCTTCGCGTTTCTTTTTCAAAGAGGGGGAAAATGTAAGCGCTCCCTTTTTTTATTCGACCAAGGCTGGTTTTTCCCTGAAGACCAACAAAAACGAAATTGATGCGGGAAAAACGCGAAAACGGATGCAAAATGAGCTCTTTAAGGCTTCTCTTCCGCCCGGAAATCAACATGGGCGGTCTTTTGATGCTCCAGCTCCAATTCGGCTTCTTCAAGGCAATGGTAAATTTTCGAATCGGTCAAATCGACTTCCTCAATCCCCAACATATAATCAGGGAAGTCCTGCCTTTTCTTGCTGAACGCCATCAAAGAAAAAGAAATGAGAAGCGGGATGCCAAAGCTGACGAGCGAGAAGAGGACGATGGCGAAAATCAAGATGGCGCTTTCGCCACAATAACGTCCAAGTTTTACCGAAAGAAAACGGCTGTCGACCCGCCCAATTTTGTAGAGGGCTTTCCCCAAGGTTTGCCGCCCGCGTTTGAAGAAGAGAGGCGGAACGAAAAAGACCAGGACGGACGCGACGAAGACCGCGCAGGGCACCTCGATCAACACGAGATAAAACGAGAAGTAGCGAGTGTCCTCGACGAAGTGAGGTGCATAAACCGTGAAATAGCCTTCGGCGTGATCGCTGTAGTAAGGTCGATAAACATTATCGGAATATTGCTGATAGGTCATCGTGGCGGCGCTGTTTTTGCTG
>JBAYEZ010000127.1:0-3759 GCA_041667485.1 Bacilli bacterium | reverse complement strand
CAAGGGACTTAAAATCCCTCGGACGAATAATCCATACCGGTTCAAGTCCGGTCCCGGGCACCATCAAACGCAAAGTCAGCAAGTCGCGATGACTGCTGGCTTTTTTTATACTTTTTTTGAGTGTTTTATACGAATTTCCGAGTGCAAATAAGGCTATTTTGAAGCAGACTTTTGAGGCGAAAGTTCTACTGCGATTTCCAACGATTTCGTTTTCATCGACGGCAACTGACGAATCTGTTTTTGAGTGAAACAAGACGCCAGCGGACTTTTAATCATGTGGGCGGGATCGTTTTTTCGTTCATTATCTGAGTAGCTTATCAGATTCAATATTGGGCAAAATTGACTAGGAAAAGTTCTACGATCCCATGGCAAAAACGCCAGGCCGGAAGTCCTCCGGCTTGGCAACTTTGATTTGTTTTCCTCTTTCTTTTCAAAATCGTGAAAAATCGATGAAAGCGATGAAAATAACATATGGGGAGGATCCGTTTTGACGGGATCGACGCCCTGCTTCCCGAACGCACTAGCGAGTTTGTTTGCCGGCCCGATGTTGCCGTCGTAGTCTATGTTCACCTTTAGGGATGCGATGATACATTCCGTGATTCAAGCCGTTTCCGACGGGATAAACTTTGCCTCCTGAATGGATGTCATCGCCATCACTTGTGATAATAGGTTTGTAATTCGCGCTGGCGGAATCGTTCAATTTAAACAAAGCGATGTTTTGTTTTAGATCGAAATTAAGCAGGGAAACATTCCGGTAATCCTCCTCAAAGGAGAACCGGATGACAAGTGATTCGAATTCGAGGTAAACTCCATTTCGTTTATATGACGCCATATAAGCATCGGAGAGACCAATGTCCCTTCGCTATCAAGAAAACAGCCGAACCATACAACTTCAACGTTTCTCCAGCTGAAGAGCGCAACTCGATTACCGAATAAACGGATCGGCTAAAACATCGGTCGCAAAAGGAAGTCTCCATACGGAAGAGGAAAAATAGAGAGGAGGAAAAATAAGCAACGAGCAAAAAGCACCCCGATTAAATCCAACAAAACAATGCTAGTTTTGTTTTTAATTGGTTTCATCCTCCGCTGAATGCCAATATCGATCCCCAGCGTCCGCTTCTCGTCGCCCCAGTAGACGCGCTCGTGGGGGAGACTCTTCCTTCGTGATGATATGAAAAGACCGCAGCCCGATGTTGCCCTCGTCGCTGTCATCCCTCTCCGCCAGAGGACAGCGCAACAGAAGACGTCCGCGGCGGTCTTGAAGTATTACACTTTCTTCCCGTAGACGCTCGTGTCGGCAGCCATGCTCGCCCCGTGCTTGCCTCTGCAATAGGAGAAAAGGCCGTCGATCCTGAAGTCCAGATCAGGCATCTCCCCCGATCTTGCTAGGCGTCAAAAGGTTGACGAGCGCATCTTTCTTTTTGCCTTCTATCGAATCGAAGAGGGAGGTCAGATTTTTCTGAAATATTTCATCGCCACTATTGTAAAAGCAACCAGTTAGACCAACAGAGCCAGCGACCAGGAACAAAAAACAAAAACCAAACCTGTGTTTCTTCTCCTGTTCCTCTCTAAAAGCTAAATTCGACAGTATTATTTCCGGGGTTGATGAGTTTCCATTGGGAACTCGGGACCCATTTTTCCTTGAACACTTTGAAAAGAGACCCATTCCAAAAGCTGACATTGTATATCATCCTCAGTGATGGCAACTCGTAGTCAAACACATGATAACGGCAATTAAAAGATAATCCACCATTGAAATACGGCTGGTCGAAAATCAAAAATGGTGTATCCATACGTCGTTAATTTCATTGTCATGGCTTGGCTTAAATCGGACGTCCAAAAACGTGGATTAGACACCCATCTTTTGTATACGCCCAGTTCTGACCCGGATCCAAGATTCATGTAATCTCTTTTCGCCGATGAAATTCAGTAAAATACATCTATCAAAAACAATGTATTGGCGCTCGTGGCGGATGTTTCTTCTGCTTGCCCAAAAAGCCTTGAACCTGCTGGCTTTAATGCTTTTGGCCCACGTCTTTTTATAAATACCCCCTTCAAATCTCGGGGGCTTTAATTACGACATCCTCCGAGTTGACGCAAAATCTTGTTTTAGGAGGCTTTGCGAGCGTTCCGACAGAACTCCCCCAATGTCTAGGACGCTGCCCGCAGGAAGAAGCACCTTTATGGCATCGTTATCGAAACGCACTTAGTGGGCGGGGCCATATCGGAAACTTTGTTGATCGCTCCACCGATGGCGATCGATCGGAGTGGGACTCCATTGTGTCGTATTGGGCTGGAGATATTCCTTGCATGGGGCCGAGGGATGCTTTGCTCGATCGCTTTTACCTTATTTATATAAGAAACCACGAGTTAAGATACCACTTGTCCATAAGGAAAACTAATTCCTAATTGACCGCAAACATAAATATAGTCATCTCTGTTATCTTCGGTAACGCCATAATTCAAAGCAGAAGGCGGAACATCAACGATACAAATTAGGCCTATTTCCTCGGTTTTATATTCATTTAAAATTTCTTTCATCCTGTTAAGCGGGCAAGGTAAATTATCTTGAAGCCATTTTACTTCATCGATAGTTTTTACTCTATTTGTACCCGCAAGGATTCCCGAATTCCACCCATTGTTGTCATCCCAACAATATACTTCAATGCCTTTAAGATTTCCTTTGTACGAATAGTATATTGAATAATCGTAGTTAGCTTTATTGCCACAACTGTAAAGTGATGTTATTGAAAGCAACATCAAAAGAAATTTTTTTATTATTTTCATCCTCTATGCCCCATAGAATAGATATTAACATTAATTGAAGAAATGTTCACTTGGTAAAAACCACAAAATGTAATGTAATTTAGCCCTCCGCCCGATCTACGGTCGCAGAATTTAGGATTATAATAAGTTATTATTATAATTATGATTTCTAACGCATCCACCTCCTGGTTTGTGGGACCAAGTACCATCAGAATTTTGCCGATACCAGTGATAATCGGTACCAGGATCAATGACTAGGACTACTTTAAAAGAACCATTTTCGCATTTTTGATTTTCATCAACGCTTTGAAAAGTGAAATTGTAATTGACGCTATCGTGGGTGAACATCACCGAAAGTTGCGTTAAAGCGTGCATCTAAGAGAAGCGGAAGAGACTAGGCAAGGCTCCCGCCGCCACCATCGAAAGGGTTTCTGCGACCAAAAAAAGAAGTTGCCTAGGCTTTGAAGTATCGCCTTTTTCCCTGCCTTTTGCAAGGCAAAACGAAAAAGGAAACTGCAACGAGCCCCCCCTTCATTGCCGTCCTTTTCTTCTTCGCTTAGACTGCCAAGATCTTATTTCAAAAAGCATTTTTGATTTCACCAAGTAAACGCCCTTCTTGATCGTTCTTTCCTAGGTCATAGAAAAAATGAGCATTCTTTAGCGGCTCACAAATTTGTCGAAGGAAAAATCCCAAAATAAAACGGCGGAAGCGACTGAGTTTGAAGGGGGGCGTTTGAAAGTATCGGTTCCACGCCAAAAAGAGGATTTTTGATTTCCTTAATCGAAAAATTCCCAAGAATAACGAATGACTTCCCAGCGAAGATTCGTCGATACATCCAAAGGCTTTCACTTTCGAGGAAAAGAGGCTCAAAAGCCCCGAAGAGGAAAACATTTCGATTTTTCCCCTGTCGCAACGAAAGGCATCTCTTATAAAAGGAAAGAACCGAATCGGGGTCCCTATCCTCGACCTCCGCCGAATGACCCGAGCCCTCT
>JBAYEZ010000126.1:0-3762 GCA_041667485.1 Bacilli bacterium | reverse complement strand
TTAGGAATCAGAATGATCTTTATTGATGGAAGACTTTGACCCGATCGACCTGTTCGAGTTTTTCGGTGGCCTTGAAGAAGTCGTTGTAACCGGCATCCCGGTTGAGGGAAATGATGTTGTAACCAAAGCCGAAGAGGAGGTAGCCCGTGGCGTCGATGCGCGGGTCTTCCGTCTTGTCTTCTTTGCCTTTCTTTCCCCCAAAGGCGAAAAGCGAGGTGAACTTGCTCCCGGTGCTCTTATTGGCTTCGCTCTCCATCATTGCTTTGCTAATGAAGCGTGAACCTTTTGCAGCTCGGATCGCCATCGCCCCATCCGTTCCGGCGGAAAGGAGGAGATCGCATTCGCCATCGAAGAGATCTTCCGGCGCTACCAGACCCCGGTATTTCTTCTCTTGTCTCATCTTCTCATCGAAGGCGGATAAGACTGGATCGAGCGCTTCTTCCATCCCTAAAAGACCGATCGTTGGGTCAATTCGGTTCAGGACGTTCACGAGGTAATCTTTGCCATAACTTAACGCCGAATCGAGGTATTCCTCGGACCGTTCGAAGAGACCCGAGACCTCCAAAATTAGCGTTTCTTTGTCTTCTTTGTGGGTTTTATAGGATAAGGCGTAGCAGGGGTTAACCGCCTTCGGGAAGAGGGTTTTCGCGATTTGGTAGAATACAGGTCTCGGCGTGAAAGAAATGAGTCCGGCCGTTTTGCCTTTGAGAGTTTCCTTAATCGCCATTTCCGCGGTGCTTTTTCCTTCGGGGACCTCAAGGGTCGCCAAACCTTCGATTCCATTCAAAACAGGAAGGTCGCTTCCCTTCCCGACGACGAGAAGATGGTAGGAGGCGTTGTGGTAAAGAAAGATCTTAAAAGCAAGCAAAACCGACGTTTTATTTGAAAGGTCGGGGAAGAGATCAATCACGATGTTTTTCATAGGCTCATTTTAGTCGAAGGGAAATCATTAATCACTAAAAGTCTTTAATTGTGCAGAATAGTGATAATGGCGGAAGAGAAAAATCTAATGATTGTCCGAAAAACTGTCTTGCGAGATTGAAAAGCCCGGAAACTTTTTCGCGAGAGCGAACTCTTGGGTCGCAAGATCTATTGATTGAAAGACAACGCCCCTTGCTCGCTTTATTATCCGGGGAAGAAAGCCTTGCTCGTCGGTATCCATGGCGGGGCTTCTGCTTAAGGACGTCCTCGATCCTGGTCGTTATTGCGCCTCTCTTTTGAAAATCTTTGATCGAGATGCCGCCTTTTTGTTTTGCGGGCCATTCCTCGGGAGCGAATCTCGCCGCAGCCTTGGCGATCCGGATGGAGGATTCGATTCGAATCGGGGGTTGCTTTGCATTATCCTTTCTTGGATTTGGCGATGGATCAAAGGAACCGCCCTCTTTTTTCCAAGACTGTCTTTTAAACGGTTGGATCAAGATGGATTGCTCGTTTCCCGCGATCTTATCGAAATGGAGGAATGGCATGATTTATCGAGCGCTATATGCGGAATATTCTGACGACCCTGGAGAATTCGGAAGTCGTTCTGGCGAAGAAGACAACCAACGAGTCCCTTGGGTGATTGCTCTAAAATCACTACCGCTGATACGTAACTTTACTAAGTCCAAACGAGCGCGCTCCGAATAGGGTTTCTTTCATGTTTCCTTGAAAGCGCTTACTTAGTTTCCTAACTTTTTGATTGGATTTCACTATAATAGTAATAAGGAAACCGATTTCCTAACATGAAGCCCATTTAAATTCCAAGGAGTATGTTTATGAAAAAAACTTCGCTTATATTAGCCTTGAGCGTGAGCACTCTTCTATTGGCGGGTTGTGGGGGGAAGAGCGTTTCATCGGCTTCTTCTGATGGCAGCTCCTCGGAGAACGGAACTTCCTCGAGCAAAGAAACGACCTCGACTTCGAAAGGGGGATTCTCTTCAGGATCCACTTCTGAAAACTCGAGCGCCAGTTCTTCCTCAGGCGATGCTTCATCTCGTTCGAGTTCCTCTGGTAATTCGAGCTCGAACTCTTCCAGTTCGATTCCACTTCCTACGGGGAATGTGGTTTTTAGCGGCGTCGATAATTCAACCAGCGTTCGCGGCCATTATTTCGATCCGTTAAAAGACGTTAAGGCCTCTTCTGATAATGGGGTGGATCTCACCTCAGATATTGAAGTCTATGGTTCCGTTAATTATGGCGTCATCGGTTCCTACACCCTCAAATATGTTGTGAATACTAATGGCGTCACCGGCAGCGTTGATCGGGTAGTGAATGTAGCGGATGGGATTTATACCCATCCTTCCAGAAATCGTGAGGATGGCGCCGATCGGACGATTGCTCTCGGCTCGGGTTCTTATCGAACGGGCGCCGTGGCCCTTCCGGGCGAAACAAAGTCCGGTGAGCGAAGCGACTACAATAACCTCTTCCGCCGGGCCGGCTCGCCGGACTTTATCGATAACGAAGTCTTCAATGCCGGCGCGATTCCAACCAATACGTGGTGGAGCGGTTTTGAACATGCCAACTATGGCGGTTCGACCTTAGCTGCGCTCAACCCCCTTTGCGCCGGCTACACAAACGATGGAATGTATCTCTCCTACAAAGGGACGGGATTTACCCAATATTTTTCCGTTGAAGATACCTTTGGGGTGATGCAACCCACCATGTCGAATTTCGCCCCGGTCTTCAAGGATGTGACGATGAAACCCGCCTCTTTAGCAAGCACCAGTTATTCCAAAGTTCTTTCTTATTCGGAAAATGGCGTCAATATCACCATGCGCAATAGCCCCGACGGAGCCGATGAGATGGTCAGCCATTTTGTTCAAGGCTCGCCCTATGTCGTGTCCGAATTCAGAGATCCTTCGGATGTGGTGATCAATCTCCGAATCGATGGCGTGACCAATGCTTACGAATTCTATGATCTCGCTGGCAAACAGATTACCGAGAATACTTATACCGGCTCCGATCTTGTCATCCGGATTCCTAGCGCCCACAATGGCTATGTAACAACCTATCCGAACACCAGAATCGAGGCGGCGACTTATGGCGAAGAAGATTATCTTTTGAGCGCCCCAGAAGGCACTGCCTTCACTTTCAGCCAAGGCAAGCATTCTTCGCCGATCTTCAAACAGCAAATCGATTTGGCGATGACCAAAGGCAATTACCTTTCGGTTTGTACGATGAATTCGAAAGATGAGGCGGCTTTCTATGCCGCTTCGGCCCGCGCGGCCGCTCTCAGGAATACCTCTTCTTATACGGTTGACAGAATCAATAGTCTCACCTCGACCACCTTCAAAGAGAACATCCAGTATCTCGATGGCAAAGAGAGCACGCCTTTGTCGATCATGATGCCGCACCAGTGGAAGAACAGCGACGATGCGGTCAGTGCCTATCAGATTAAGACCATCCGGGGCGTCAATAAGATCCGCTCGGGCAGCAGCTTCAGCGTCAAGAATTCTTTCTATGGCCTTCTCCCGAGTTTCACGCTCCCGAGCGATTCGAGTTTTTCAAAGACCGATTTGAAAACTTATATCACGAAAGTTCTTGCTGACACCATTCCAGGCGAAGTCTCGCTCTATTGGTCGAATAGCGATAAGAACTTCATCAACTCGCCCGGGCCGTATTGGTGCAGCAAAGCGATCTATCCGCTTTGCCAAGCCATTATCGCCGCAGATCAGGCCTCTTTGAGCGCGGACAAAGCCTTGCTCGTTGCCCGTCTTAAAGGCTTATTGACCGACTGGCTCACCTATTCGGGCACTTCGGATAAGCGCTGGCTCTATTATGATC
>JBAYEZ010000125.1:0-3763 GCA_041667485.1 Bacilli bacterium | reverse complement strand
GCAAACAAGGCCACCGTTTATTCGTGTCGCCAGTCTTTTTGCAAGAAAAGGACATTTCTTCGCCATCCACGCTAATCGCGCAGGAGAGGGTGATTTGTTCGCCTTCGGAAAAAAGTTGCTTTCCCGTCCCCGTCGAAGAAGGCATGTCAGGGTTCAATGTTCTACTGAGCAGATCATCATAATGGCCGGCGGTCTTGTCGAGAAGGCTCACAAAGCGGCGTTGGACGCTTTCATCGGCGCAGACCGCCTTGTTCGAGCAGGGGTAGAACGCGCTCTCTTCGGGCTTGAGGGGAGATAGTCCCATTTGCCTTATTGATCTTTTTGACGGAATTTAATCCATGATTTTCCAAAAGAGGGATTATCTGGGTTTTCTCAATGGACGCTAATTGGTAGAATATGTCACAGCGAAAGAGTCCTCGCCCTTCGCCTTTTTTTAGTTCTTTTTTTGTAGGGCATTTATTCCGCTTGTCGACCTCGCTCGTCCGCTCAGAAAAAATTTGTGCCAAAGGAGCGCTGATCCAGTATTCTTTTCGAACAAAGAAAAGGCGTTTCGCAAAATCGATGGCGTTTTTATAAGAGTTAAAATCAAGAGAAAAAAACGGTGAAGGTGCTGCCAAGGCCCAAGGTGCTCTCGAGCGTAATCTTAAAGCCGTAATCGAGGGCGATGTGCTTGACGATCGATAAGCCTAGCCCCGTGCCGCCAACCGCTTTGCTCCGGGCGGGATCAACACGATAGAAACGTTCGTAGATGCGCGACTGATCTTTTTCCGCGATGCCTAGCCCCGTGTCTTTGACCCGAAAGTAGAAGCAGGTCAGTTCGATCGTGAGTTTGCCGTCATCCTTGTTGTATTTGCAGGCATTCTCAATGAGATTTCCAAAGAGGTTCTGCGCATCTTCTTTTGCCATAGCCAGCGAGACATCATCAAGCTTCGTTTCGACGGTTAGGTTTTTTCTCTCAATCCAAGAATGATTCTCTTTAAGCACGTCGCTGACGATTTCTTTGAGCGCGATGAGTTTCTTTTCGCGAGGGGTGCCGCTTTCGAGTTTGGAGAGAATCAGCATCTCTTCGATAATCCCTTTCATCCGTCGAGCTTCCTCGAGGGTCGTTGCCACGGCCTCGGTTTTATCGTTTTCTTCGCTGATGGTGCCGTTTTGCAGGAGCTCTTGATAGCCGATGATGGCGGTCAACGGGCTCTTTAATTCATGCGAGGCATTGGCAAAGAAATCGCGTTTCGCTTCTTCGAGTTTTCTCTTTTCTGTCACATCGAGGCTTAAAAGACAGGCCCCTTGTCCATTGGCCGAGGCAAAACTTTCCCCAAGCGGGGAGACGTTGATGAGGTAGATTCGGCTGCCTTTGGCAAGATCGATGGCGCTGGTTTGGTTGCCTTTCATGGCTTTCGTCAGAACTGAAATGAGTCCTTGGTCGGTTGAAAGAACGTGGTAGTCTTTTCTAAATAGCGTATCCTTCTCCCCAGCGAAAAGGGCAGCGGCGGCTTCATTGACCAACTGGATTTTGCCTTGACTGTCGATGGCAACGAGTCCCTGCTCCATTTCGTCGAGCAGGGTTTCATATTTTCTTTTTTCGTTGGCGAGCGCTTGATAGCGCTCATCAAGCAAGGCTTTGGCTTTGTTGATGCTTTCGCCAAGTTCTTTCGTATCGGCGTTGGGCTTCGGCTCTTCGCCGACAATCGCATCGAGTTCATCGACTTCTTTTTGCAGTGGCCGCAAAGAACGTTTGGTCAAATAGGCGGTCAAGAAACCGCTGAGGGCCGTGATGAGGATGGTGCCCAAACTGCCGTAGGCCAATAAGGAATAAGTGGTGGTCTCGACTTGGCTGACGCTCAAAGCCACCCGGACATAATCGTAAGCGGCTCCATCTTGCGAGGTGTCTTTGTCGGCAAGATAGATCATGTCGATGTTCAAGGTGGCGCTTTTGCGGTAAAAAATGGTTTGAAGGTGTTGGATCTCAGGCCGATTCAAATGGTTTTCCGTCGGTTCGCCGAGCGTATCGATTTTGACAACCCCATTGCTTCCGATGATGGTCAAGCGGACATCGCTTTTTGATCCGGCTAGCAGTCGTTTGGTGTTTTCTGGCGTAAAGATAGTGGAATTCGGAACGTAGTAATCCTCAGCGATCGAAAGATAGTTGTAAAGGGATTTTTCGGCGCTGGCCTTTCCGGAATAATCAACCAAAAGAACGCTGACCGTCAAGAGGACGAGAAGCGAGAGAAAGACGCTCAGTATCGAGGTGAGGATCAGTTTCTTTTTCATGGATTCATCCGATAACCCATCCCATAGACGGTCGCAATGATCGCGCCATGGGGGTCACCAATCTTTTTTCGTAAGGAGGCAACGTGGACGTCAAGAGCCCGCGATTCATAATCGCCTTCGCCCCACAAGGCGTTAAAAAGGTTTTCCCGCGAAAGAGCTTCGCCGCGGTGGTGAACGAAAAACACGAGTAAATCCCACTCGCTTTGGGTAAGGGGGACTTCGATGTGGTCTAAATCGAAAAGCTCGTGGGCTTTTTCATCGAGCGTGTAACTTCCGATGGTGGGAAGGGCCTCAAGCGGTTTCTTTTTCCGAAAGCGAGCGTTGACGCGGCTTGCTAATTCGAGGGTAGAAAATGGTTTTTCGAGATAGTCGTCCGCCCCAAGATCGAGGCCAAGGACTTTATCGGAAACCATCCCTTTGGCGGAGACGATGATGACGTCGATGTCGCTCTTGGCTTTGTCTTCTCTTAATTTCTCGAGCAAACTGAGTCCGTCGATATCGGGCAACATCAAATCGAGGATGATGAGATCTGGTTTTTCTTTGGAAAGAGAGGCGAGGAAACTCGCGCCATCGGGGTAAACGGTGGTGCGATAGCCCTCCTTCATGAGGGTCAGGCTTTCAATGTGGGCGATTTCTTTATCGTCGTCGACGATGGCGATGCTGTTGTTCATAGTTAAAATATTTGCTTATCCTTATGATACCCTTTTACGACGAAGATAACCCATTCGGCGACATTGACCGCATGGTCGGAAATCCGCTCGAGGTATTTGGCTAAGATTCCCGAATAGAGGATGGCGGCGTGATTGGCGTCTTTTTCTTTGTCGAGGGCGATCAGGCTGTCGATGCATTCGTCATAGAGCTGATCTTGGACATCGTCTTCTTTTTCGACTTGCTCGGCTAAGCCTTCGTCATGGCGGGCGAAAGAGAGGAAGGCGCTGTCAACCATCTCGAGGGCAATCCGAGCCATCGTCTGTATTTTGACGAGGGGCCAGCCTTTGACGTTTTTGATTTTGCTCGTCCATTCGGCCACGTCTTCGGCGTGATCGCCGATTCGTTCGATGTCTTCGATAACTTTCAAAATCCCGGCGACTTCTCTCATGCTGCCGGCATAGAGCCGTTCACGGACAAGGCAATCGAGGCATTCGCCTTCGAGAGTCCTTTCGTAGTGGTCGACGGTGTCATCGTCGATTGGGACAAAGTCTTTGGGTTTGATCTCGTTTTCGTAGTAGGCGAAAGCCCGCTTGAGATTGTTCTCTGCGTAGATGCACATTTCATTGCATTCTTTTTCGAGGTCGTCAATTTTGGTTGGATCGCTCATAAGGTTACCTCCTTGATCCTTTTCTCTAGCCGAAGCGGCCCGAGAGATAAGCCTCGGTCTTCGGATTCGAGGGCTCTTTGAAGAGCTTCTCGGTCGCATCGAATTCTGCGAGATCCCCAAGATAGAGGAAGGCGGTGTAGTCGCTGATGCGGGCGGCTTGTTCCATGTTGTGGG
>JBAYEZ010000124.1:0-3780 GCA_041667485.1 Bacilli bacterium | reverse complement strand
CTTTACCGGGGTTCGCTCTTTTCAAGTTAGTGCCGTGTAGTATTATCCATACCTAAAGGTATGTTGTCAAAGGAATTGTGAGCCCGGAATTAATTCGTGGCGGTTTTGAGGGGATTTTCGGTTGACTTCACTTTGGCGAGCACCTTGTCATGGAACCAGGGAAAGAAGAATGTACCGAGCAAATCGAAGAGCAAAAACTCAAAGAAGAAGCCTGCGACGGTGTCGCTACTGAAGTGAGCGCCCACGATAGTTCGGGAGAGGGCAACGAGAATCGCCCAAACATAGGCGAGAACCCGGATCGTCCATTCCTTGTCTTTCAGTTTGTCAATGAATGCCGAGGCAAAAGAGAGAACGATCCAGCAGAGCGCGTTCATCGTGTGGCCAGAGGGAAAAGAGGCATAAGAATCGTCCAACTTCCAGCGGAAACCCCAAACATACCAAGGCTGAAAATGGTTAGCGGCGGCGGCGCCATATTCGCTGACGAGGAAACGCCACCTTGGCCGAGCCCAGAAAAATTTGAGCGCATTCATCGAGAACCAGGTGGCAAAATAGAGAATAATCGTGAACCAGGCAAAAACGACCGCCTCTTGCGGATTCGAGATCTTCGTCTTGAACGCGATGAGAGCACCGACAGCAAGATAAACGGCAGCAACCGGAACGGCGAACCAAATTCCTGGGTGAAAACTGTAGGTGGTGTAGGGCTTGTCTTTGAGATAAGAATAAATTTGTCCACCACCATAACCGGCGAAGAAAACGGCGATAACGATAAAGAGGATTCCCCACAAAACCGAGCGGGATTTGCTGGAGGTATCGCGAAAACGAAAGAGCCAAAAACCACAGACAACCCCCAAAAGCTGAAGAGGGATTTCTCCACCGAGCTCCCCCATCCGCCCGAAGACGTTATGACTATCGTAAAGCGTTTGCATAATGGGGAGATCGTAAAATGCGAACACCACCAGCAAGATGGCGGCAAGCGGGTAAAGAACTAGCCGCTCCCATTTCGTTATTTTCATCGCGGGCCCTCGTTTCGTTATTCTAATTATCGCGCATCGTGAAAAAATAATCATTGACAATGTTCGTCGCTATTTTAAAGTAATCCCAAGCCAAAGGAGGCCGGTTATGCTCATCAAGAACACGCAAACAATCCCAGCCAATAGCGGCTTTTATTACTACTATTACTATTACGCTAAGGATATCGCTTCACGATAGCCCTGCTTAAAGTGATGGTAGCAGGTGGGAAAGCGATAGTGAATATCGCCCGACACCTGTACCAGTGAAAGTAGGAATTACCTTCTTGCGGAACCTAGGTGCCAAACGCCTGGGGTTTTCTTTTTATAGGAGGTAAACATTATGAAAAAGAACCTGATGATCTTGGCCGCCTTGACGCTCTCGTGCTTCTCTTTAGTTTCGTGTAATTCCGCGAGCAAAACCATCGGTGTTTTGAAGATCGGCTCCTTTGATGCCCTCAACAATGCCGAGACGGGCTTCGTTAAAGGCCTTGAAAACGCCGGATTCGTCAATGGCAAAAACATCACGTTGAAGAGTGACAATGCCAACGGAGATGGAGCGACCAACACGGCGATGGCCCAAACCTTGGCGAGTTCCTGCGACATGGTACTTGGCATCTCCACCACCAGCGCCACCGCCTTAAAAGCGGCCGTCGATGCAGTCGGCAACGCCATTCCCGTCCTTTTTACCGCTGCGACGGATCCTGTCGGCGCAGGGCTCATCAAGAGCATGGACAAGCCAGGTGGCAACGTCACCGGCACTTCGGATCTCGGCCCGATCGAAGCGGAGATTAACCTGTTGAAGAACTTCAGCGCAATCGATACCGTCGCCTTCCTTTACACCCAAAGCGAAAGCAACTCGGTCGTCCAACTCAAGATTGCCCAGCCTCTCATCGAGAAAGCGGGTTGGACTTTCCTCAGCAAACCCGTCACGGCCGCAAATGAAATCTCCAGCGCGGTTTCCTCGTTGAGCAGCGACGTCGATGTCTTATTGATCCCAACTGACAACACCATCGCGGAAAATATGGCCAACGTCAAGGCGGGCAACGAAGCCCGGACGGGTCATCCGCTCATCGTCGCCGGCTGTGATTCCGGCATGATCAACGGTTCCGTCATCGCCATGGGCGTCGATTACTACAAATTAGGCGTTCAGACCGGGGCGATGGCGGGTAAAATTCTCAACGGCATCAAACCGGCGGACATTCCGGCGGAATACAACACTGACGCGGTGATTAAAGTGAATCAAACGTGGGCCACGAGTTTGGGTATCAGCATTCCAAGTACGATTACCAGCGCTCAAGGCGTGGAGATTATCTGATGTATTTCGAATGGCTTAATTTCTTTTTCTCCCCGATCAGCAACGGTTTGATTTTCGTCCTCTTGGCCCTCGGCGTCTTCATCGCGTTTCGCGTTCTCGATATCGCCGATCTTTCCGTGGAAGGTCTTTTTCCGATGATCACGGTTTTAACTTGCTACTTGATTCGGCAGGGCTGGAACCCTTTCTTGGCGGTGCTCCTTTGTCTTCTTATCGGCGCCTTCACCGGCGCCCTCAATGCTTGTTTATCGCTCTATCTCAAGATTCCGCCCCTTCTTTCGGGCATCATTATGATGAGCGCCACCCTCTCTTTCGCCCTCGTCTTCATCTACTACAATGGCGGTTCGCCCAGTCTTTTAGGGGGCTATCCAACCTTGTTCAACTGGCTCTCCGCTTCGCTTATTGGGGCGGGGCTATCGACTTTCTGGGGCACGATTCTCAGCAAAATCATCGTCGTCGGGATGATTGTCGCCCTCGTGATGTTTTTCCTCTACTTCTTTTTTGGCACCGAACTCGGTTTGGCTATTCGGGCGACGGGCAAAAACAAACAGATGGCGCGAGCCAATGGCCTCTCGGTGAAAAGGATGACGATTATCGGCTTATCCCTCTCAAGCGCCGCGGTGGCTTTGGCGGCCTCCCTCTACGCCCAAGCCAGCCTCGGCGGAACCGCCCAAGACGGGCAAGGGATGATCGTCATTGGCTTATCAATCATCTTTCTCGGGGAGGCAATCTTACCCCATCAAAGCTTCAAGCGCCATCTCTTGGCGATCTTCGGAGGTTCCTTCATCTATTGGTACATCATTCAGATTCTGATGAAATTGATGGACTATATCCCTGGTGGCAGCAACTATTTGACCTTATGGAAAGCTCTTTTGCTGGTCCTGGTCTTGGCGGTGCCTTATCTCATTCTTCAAGCGAAAAAAAGTCGCGCGAACAAAAAGGAGGAAGAAAACGATGCTCCGATGCCAGAATCTCTATAAAACCTTCCATCCCGACAGCAACCCTCTCAACGACAAAAAAGCCCTGCAAGGAGTCTCGCTCACGATTCACGATAACGACTTCATCGCCGTCATTGGCGGCAACGGCTCTGGCAAGACGACGCTCCTCAACTGCATCGCCGGAGTTCATCGGCCTGACCGCGGGAGCATGATCCTCGATGACATCGACCTCCGCGATTACAAAGAGCACGAAAGAGCCAAGTGGATCGGCCGGGTCTTCCAAGATCCGCTTCAAGGAACCATCGCCGATATCTCGCTCTTTGAGAATCTCGCCTTGGCCAGCAAGCGCGGCGAAAAATCTTCACCTTTCCGCTGGGCCTTAAGCCGGGCAAAAAAGGAAGAATTCCAGGCTTTATTAATGCCATTGGGCCTCGGACTAGAGAATCGGCTCGATGCCAAAATCGGCAGTTTCTCGGGCGGGCAAAGACAATCGGTCACCCTGTTGATGGCGACGATGCGG
>JBAYEZ010000123.1:0-3857 GCA_041667485.1 Bacilli bacterium | reverse complement strand
TCAAGGCTGGATGGATATCTTTTTCAATGTTGCTGAGGAAAAGATTGAGCCAAGCGCCATAGCGGTTCATCACGGCTAAGGCCCGGGGGTCTTTGGCCTCATAAAGACGGTCAAGTCCAACGGGCGAGATTAAATCGGGGATGCTCTCTCGGGCCATTTTGAGAAGGGCGTTCGCGGACAAATACATTTCCGAGCAGCCTTTTTTACCGCACACGCAAGGCAAACCATCGGGAATCAGGACCACGTGGCCCCACGCCGTTTGTTCGGAACGAGACAAGACGCCGTTGATGATGCTGGCCCCGCCGACGCCGGTGCCGAAAGTGAGCATCGTCACGTTCTTTTTCTCCTTAATCATGCTCACTTCGCCATAGAGGGCGCCAATCGCGTCGTTCTCGACGTAGACGGGAACGTGATAAAGATCTTCAAAGATGGCTTTGATCGGGCAACCGGTCCAGCCTTTGAGGTTGTACGCCAAAGTGCAGGTACCCGTTATCGGATCGATATTGCCGGCTGAAACGATGCCGATTTTCTCGACATCTTTGCGCCAAAGCGCCTCAATTGTTTTGCGGATGGCAGCGATAATGCTCTCGCGTGAAAGATCACCTTCGGCGGGATTTTTGCACGCTTTTTCTAAATAGCCATTGCAAAAGCGCCCTCCTTTGATCTTTGTGCCACCGACATCGATTCCGATAACTTCGCCCATGTTAGCGCAGCACGCTTTCGCTGAGAAACACGTCGACGTTCGAATGGCGGTTAAGCACCGTCGCCGGCGAAGAGATGTCTTCTTGATGGCTCATCAGTTTGGTGATGGCCTCTTTCTTCGAAGGATCATCGGCAATTAAGACAATATGCTTCGCCTTGAGGATCGTGCCTAGGCCCATGCTGACGGCTTTGGTCGGAACTTTCTTCGGATCGTCGTCAAAGAAACGGGCATTCGCTTCCAAAGTCGAAGGAGTGAGTGTCACGATATGCGTCTTGGAGTCGAAAGCGGCGCCGGGTTCGTTGAAACCGATATGGCCATCGCGGCCGATGCCTAAAAGCTGAAGATCCACTCCTCCTGCTTTTTCAATGGCCTCATCATAGCTCTCCGGATGCTTCGGCGAGGGGAAATACGTGAATGATTCGCGGATATCGATCTGCGAGAACAGATTCTCGTCCATGAAGTAACGATAGGTTTGTTTCTTATCGGGGCAAGCCAAATACTCGTCGAGGTTAAACGAGGTCGCTTCGCGGAAGGAAATGCGGCCGCTCCGACAAGCTTTAACCAACTCGGCGTAAATGGGTAACGGCGAAGAACCCGTCGCAAAACCTAAAACGGCATTCGGTTTTTCGTTCAGCAAGCGAACGAAGATCTCGGCGACTCGCGCCCCAATCTCTTTTTCGTCATGAAGAATGGTAATTCTCATAGTTTTTAAACCCAGTTTTATTTTATATAGTATTCTCCGTTTAGCAAGTACAAAAACCACGACAATTGCAAAGAATTGCACAAAAAAACGAGGCTTGGTCTCCCAAACCTCGTTTTCACGCACCGCTCAATCAATCCATGGATAAGCGGCTTTTTGATAAACAATCGTGCCATCGCGGATGGTCAGATAGACGTTGAGCGACTCATCGATGATCGTGAAGTCGGCGCGGTAGCCTTTCTTAATCGAACCGATTTCATTGCCCAAACCAAGGTTTTCTGCCGGATTTTTACTGGCAAGGTCGATGGCTTGAACGAGAGAAATCCCCAACGTATCCTTGGCGTTCTTTACCGCTTTGTTGAGCGTCAAAACCGAGCCGGCGAGCGTCCCATCCTCTAAGCGAGCTGCCCCATCTTTGACGATGACATCTTGCCCGCCAAGGGCATAACGGCCTTCCGGCAGATGCTTGCCTTCCATCGAATCGGTGATGAGGATGAGCCGTTCTTGGCCTTTGCACTTATAAAGCAGTTTGACCGCGTCGGGAGCGACGTGGATCAAATCGCAGATGAGCTCGCAGCGGAGCCGATCATCAAGAAGAGCGATTCCCACCACGCCGACATCGCGGTGAGTGAAGCGGCGCTGGGCGTTATAGGTGTGAGTCACGCAGCGGATGCCTTTGCCGACGCCTTCTTTGAGCAAAGCGGGTGGACAATCGCTGTGGCCAATCGAGGCTACGATTCCCTTGCTGAGAAGATAACTCAGCAAATCCCCGCCGTTTTGTTCGTAAGCGAAGGTCACCTCTTTGACTTCGGGGCAGGCCTGAACGAATTCTTTCATCAAGGAAACGTCGCAAGGGCGAATGTCTTCGGCTTTTTGGGCGCCCTTGAAGGTTGGCGAAATAAACGGCCCTTCGAGATGGGCGCCAAGGATGCGGGCGCCATCGCGGTCTTCGGCTTGCGCCTCCTCGTGAATCACTTTGAGAGCGGCGAGAATATGGGCTTTGTCCATCGTCATCGTCGTCGGGCAAAAGGAGGTGACGCCATCTTGGGTGATTGAGCGGCGAATCGTGTCGAGGGAAGAGACTTTCGCGTCCATCACGTCACAGCCATTCGAACCATGGATATGTTCATCAATGAGGCCGGGCACCACAATCAGATTGGCGGGAACGCGAATTCCTTCGCCTTGGCCGATTTCGGCGATCTTGCCCTCATTGACCTTCAACGAGGTTTTCTTGATGCCGCTTCCGGCGACATCGATATTCGAATCGACAAATCCTTTGATCATCTTCGCATTCCTCTTTCGCTTAACTTTAGCATGCCTTTGGCTCGAATCAAGGGAAGAACGCCGAATTTTTAAATCCAATTTAAAATCACCTCTCCATGAGGAATAACATAATAAGATGAGCCGTGAGAATCGCGATGATGGCTGAAGTTCGCCTTGCCTTCGAATGACCATATGCGCATGATCGCGATGCCGGTTCCCGTTTTCTAGCTCTCTTCGAGAGCGTCCCCCCCATTTTTCTTTCTTCGTCAACGGTTTTCAGCGTTAACTTGGCAAAAACCTTTTTCAAGAAAAAACGAAAAAGGATGCGCCGAAGCGCACCCTTGAAATCCAAAGGAGAGGGACTTTTTATTTCGCAAGCTGCAACTTGCTGAATGTGACGCTGCCAGCGGTGCCGGTAACGCCGTAGTTAACGAAGCAAGTCACAAATGGTTTACTGGCGGCATTGATTGCCACCGGGATGGTGAGAGTGAAATCGCTGGTCAAGGCGCTCAGATCATCGATCGTGACTCGGCCTTCGTTCGCATCGTTGAACTTGAACATCAATTTGACGCCGGCAGTCGCGGCATCAACATGGACGACAAGCTTCGTATAGGTGCTGTAATCGACCACCGAATCAAGGGCGAAGCCAATCGCTTCCCATTCGCCTTTGGCCGCAGTGTAATCGACTTTCACCGCCGTGCCGCGGGTGAAGCTATAGTTGCTCGGACCATAGAGACCATTGAGGCAATCGTAGGTATCGATTCCGGCGACCGGAGTCATCGGATTGACGAAGGACGCTGAATTGATGATGAGCGACCCGGCAGCTAACTGCATTCCATCATCGCCCGCAAGCGGAAAGACGTAGATGTTGGTGTAGCTCTGGCGCTGGGCGATCGTCTTGGCCGAAAGGTCAAGCACGACCTTCTGCGAAAGATCCGCGGCGGTCGTCGTGACCCACTGTTCGACATTGGCCATGTTATCGGTGCCTTGGATTTTGACCAAGAATTTAGTCGCGCCCGAGACGGTGATGCTGAGGTCTAATTCCTGAAGAAAGGAGAAATCGCCTTGTAAGGGGGCGGTGAAGCTGCTCCAAGACTGCGTCAGGGCTTGGCCGCTCCAAGAAGCGGTCGTCGCGCCTTCGGAAGTCGCAACGGCGAACTTCGCATCGCCGCTATCTTTCCATGCGGTGAC
>JBAYEZ010000122.1:0-3858 GCA_041667485.1 Bacilli bacterium | reverse complement strand
GCGAGCTGCCTTGCTTATGGCCTCGACACCAAGAAGAGTGAAAAAGTCTTGGTCTTCGATCTCGGCGGCGGCACCCTCGATGTCTCGATTCTCGATATCGGCGATGGCACCTTCCAAGTCCTTTCCACCTCGGGCGATACCCGCCTCGGCGGCGATGATTGGGACAAAGCGGTAGCCGATTGGATTCACGCCCAGATTCAGATTGAAACGGGCGCTGATCTGACCGATAAGATGGCCCAGCAGCGTTTCATCGATGCTGCTGAAAAGGCCAAAATTGAGCTCTCTTCGAGCTTATCGACCACGATTTCCTTGCCGTTCATCGGCACCGGAAGCAATGGCCCGATTAGTTGGGAAGGCCAACTCACCCGCGCGAAATTCCAGGATTTGACCCGCAATTTGCTTGAGCGGTGCAAGATCCCGATGGAGAAGGCGGTGGCCGATGCCAAACTTTCTTATAGCGATCTCGGCGATATCTTGATGATCGGCGGTTCGATTCGCATGCCCGCCGTCCAAGATCTCGTGAAAAGCGTCTCTGGGCACGCGATCAACCTCTCGGTCAACCCCGATGAGGCGGTCAGCATCGGCGCAGCCATCCAAGGCGGCGTCATCGCTGGCGAAGTCAAAGATGTTGTCTTGCTCGATGTCACGCCGCTCACTCTCGGCATCGAGACCCTCGGTGGCGTCATGACCGGCCTCATTCCGAGAAATACGACCATCCCGACCACCAAGAGCCAGGTTTTCTCGACCGCCGAAGATAATCAGCCAGCCGTCGACATCATGGTTTATCAAGGCGAGCGTCCGATGGCGCACGACAACAAACTGCTCGGCCATTTCACCCTTTCGGGCATCAAACCCGCTCGGCGTGGGCAACCCCGGATCGAAGTTACCTTCTCGATCGATGTCAACGGCATCGTCAAAGTCGCGGCTAAAGACCTCGATTCTGGCCTCAGTCAAGACATCACGATCAGCGGCAGCAACGGTCTCTCCAAGGGCGATATTGACCGAATGGTCAAGGAAGCCGAAGAGAATAAGGAAGCCGATGAGAAGCGCAAGGGCGACATCGAAGTGAAGAATAAGGCCCAGACCTACGTCGATGAAATCAACGCCGTCCTCAACGATCCGGCCCAGTCGAGCAAACTAACGCCCGAGCAGAAGCAGCAACTCACCGCGCTCCGCGATGAAGCGCAAGGCGCAATCCAGTCGAACAATATCGGCAAACTCCGCGAAGTTGTTGGCAAACTCGAAGATGCGGCGAATCAAGCCCGGGCTGGCCAATTCCAGCAAGGCGCCCAGGGTGCTCAAGGCGCGCAAGGCACCTCGCAAGAGGCGAATCCAAACGCCAGCAATCCGAACGAAGGCCACGAAGGCCCCGATGATGTGGTCGACGCCGACTTCACCGACAAGAAGAAAAAATAATCGTCATTTCGCTTGAGGGCGGGAGAGATCTCGCCCTCTTTTACAGGAAGGAGGGCAACTCTTATGGCGGAAATCAAACGGGATTTTTATGAAGTGCTCGGCGTCAGCAAAACCGCAACGAAAGACGAAATCAAAAGCGCCTATCGCAAGCTGGCGAAGCAATATCACCCCGATTTGAACAAATCCCCAGATGCCCCGAAGAAGTTCGAGGAGATCCAGGAAGCCTATGATGTGCTCTACGACGACAATAAACGCAAACAGTACGACCAGTTTGGTATGGCCGCTTTTGAGCAAGGGGCCTCAACCGGCGGAGCGGGCAATCCATTCAATGGCGGCGGCTTCAGCGGCGAAGGCTTTGGCGATGTCGATCTCAACGATATCTTCCAGAGTTTCTTCGGCGTCGGTTCTCAGCGCCGGCGCAGCAACGATGGTTCGCCGCGCAAAGGCGATGATACCCT
Organism: Bacilli bacterium; assembly: GCA_041667485.1. Taxonomy (GTDB): domain Bacteria; phylum Bacillota_I; class Bacilli_A; order RFN20; family CAG-826; genus UBA4951. Next base: position 1,984 of record JBAYEZ010000122.1, on the reverse strand, counting down.
TTACCGGGTCAAGATCAATTTCATGGATGCCGTCAACGGCTGCCATGTGACGATTCCTTTAACCTACGATGAGCCCTGCGAAAACTGCCACGGAACCGGCGCCGATTCGCCTAGCGATATCGACACCTGCCCCGATTGTGGCGGCTCGGGCTATGTGCGCCAGCGCCAGCAGACGATTTTTGGCGTGATGGAGAGCACCGGACCGTGCCCTCGCTGCCACGGAACGGGCAAAATCATCGGCAAACGCTGCCACGTCTGCGGGGGTTCCGGCTATAGCCGAGTCCACAAAGATCTTGATGTCAACGTGCCAGCCGGCATCGCCAGCGGCCAACAGATCCGCGTTTCTGGCAAAGGCCAGCGCGGGGTCAACGGCGGCCCCAATGGCAGTTTATATGTCGAAGTGCAAGTCCAATCGCATGATGTCTTTAAGCGCGAAGGCAACGACATTCATGTCGACGTGCCCCTCAGCTTCGTCGATTGCGCCTTGGGTACGACCATCGATATTCCGACCGTCTATGGCGACGTCAGCGTCGAAATCCCCGAAGGAACCCAACCTGATGGGATCTTGAAGCTGCGCGGGAAAGGCGTTAAGGATCTTCGGAGCGGACGCCCGGGCGACGAATACCTTCACATCAAGGTCAAAACCCCGACGAGTCTCACCTCGAGCGAGAAGGGTTTGCTCGAAGAATTCCGCAAACAGGAAGACGCCAAAGGCGCGAAGTGGTGGCATAATCCTTTCAGCCATTAAGCCGAAGCCAGCCTTAACCGGTTGGCTTCTTTCGTCTTTAAGATAAGAATCCCCGCAAATGCCCCTCGAAAAAGGGTGGCAATTAGGTTAAAGTACTCGGAGGTAAATTCATGGACAAGACATTTATGTCGCTTGCGATCGCCGAAGCCGAAGCCGGCATCAAAGCCGGCGAAGGCGGACCTTTCGGGGCGGTGATCGTCAAAGATGGAGTCGTTCTTGGCTCCGGCCATAACCAAGTCGTCAAAATGAACGATCCGACATGCCATGGCGAAATCATGGCAATCCGCGACGCTTGCAAGAAACTCGGCAGCTTCGATCTCTCCGGAGCCGAAATCTACACAACAGGCTATCCGTGCCCGATGTGCCTCGGCGCCATCCTCTGGGCCAATATCAAAACCGTCTATTACGGCTGCAATGTGGAGGACACCGAAAAAATCGGTTTCCGCGATTCCGCTTTTTATGAACTTCTCAAAGAAGGGAACAAAGCGAAGTACATCCATGAACTTTCGCGGGAGGCATGTTTGAAGCTTTATTCCGATTATCAAGCCATCGTCGATAAAAAAACCTACTGAAACCATTGTTGCCCCTGTTCGCTTTTCAAAAGAAGGTATACACTAAATTCCGTTATGCCACAGTGCAAAAATTGTCATCGTGAAATCACCAAATTCGATAATGATGTCTGCCCCTATTGTGGAACCCCTCATCCAATCGATGAGAACTACAAGACCAAGGATATGACTCAGTTTGTCGACCCCGTCACCGGAAACTATCAACTCTACAAGAGCAAAAGCAAGAAAACGGCGGCTTTGCTTGCTATTTTCCTCGGCTGGACCGGTGCGAATTTCTTTTATCTCGGCTACAAGAAAAACGGCATGACTGCCCTCCTTGTCTCAATCCTCGTGATTGGGGGCGGCGGCAGCTTGCTCTATTTCACCACGAAGATGGGGTGGCTTGGCTATCTAACTTCTTTCGTCATCGCTTGGATTTTCTATCCGGGCTTGGCAATCCGCTATCTCAAAAGCGATACCTATAAAGACGCCAACGGCGAATTCCTGAGGTGAGGTCCATGCAGCGCTACTTCGCCCGCATTGAACTTGGCCAAGCTTTTTTGTCTGCGGAAGATCAGCATCATCTCGTCGACGTAATGCGGACATCCCCGCACGAAAAGATTGAAATCGTGGATCAAGGCGATGTTTATTCCGCTGAAGTAAGCGACTTGAATCCTATAAAAATCAT
>JBAYEZ010000121.1:0-3881 GCA_041667485.1 Bacilli bacterium | reverse complement strand
GGATGATGTTGTTTTCGTTATCGAAGAGGGCTTCGGCCAGCGCCCGAGCAACCTCGGTCTTGCCAACCCCAGTCGGACCCAAAAAGAGAAAGGATCCAATCGGTCGGTTTGGGTTCTTGATACCGGCCCGCTGACGCAATATCGCATTGGAGACCAATGAAATAGCCTCGTCTTGCCCAATCACGCGCTTTTCGAGGGTCGCTTTCAAGTCGAGCACCTTTTCACGGTCGCCTTTTTCGATGCGAGAAACCGGAATTCCCGTCATTTTGGCCACGATCTTCGCGATGCTTTCTTCATCGACGATCTCATCGACGAGCCGCTCGCTATCCTTTCCTTTGGCCTCGAGGGTTTTCAATTTCTTCTCCATCTCGGGAATCGTTTTGTATTGAAGTTCGGAGGCCTTCTCATAATTGCCATTGATGAAATAGGTATCGAGATCGCTCTTGGCTTTCTCGATCGCCCCTTTGAGGTCTTTGGCTTCCTTGATCTGGGCCTTCTCAACTTGCCATTCTTGATTGAGCTGATCGCTCTTCTGATGGGCATCGCTAAGCTCCTTGTTGAGATCGAGGAGCCGCTTTTGCGAGGACTCATCGCTCTCCTTCGAGAGGGCCGCTTTTTCAACTTCGAGAGTACGAATCTTTCGGTCGATCTCATCGAGTTCGGAAGGCATGCTTTCAATCTCGACCTTGATGCCGGCGCAGGCTTCATCGACCAAATCGATAGCCTTATCCGGCAAGAAACGGTTGGTGATGTAGCGATTTGAAAGCGTCGCGGCCGCCACGAGGGCGTTATCGGTGATCTGCACGCCATGGAATGACTCGAAACGCTCCTTCAATCCGCGAAGAATCGTGATGGTGTCTTCGACGGTCGGCTCGCCGATCATCACCGTCTGAAAACGGCGTTCAAGCGCCCGGTCTTTTTCGATGTATTGGCGGTATTCGTTAAGGGTTGTCGCGCCGATGCAGTCAATCTCGCCTCGGGCCAATAACGGCTTTAGCATATTCGAAGCGTCGAGGGCGCCATCGGTTCGTCCCGCCCCAACGATCAGGTGGATCTCATCGATGAAAAGAATGATCTTGCCATCAGAGCCCTTGATCTTGTTGAGAACGGCCTTAAGACGCTCTTCGAATTCGCCGCGGTATTTCGCACCGGCGACGAGGGCGCCCATGTCGAGTTCGTAGATTTCCTTATCTTTTAAGGTCGCCGGGATATCATCCTTGACGATTCGTTCGGCCAAGCCTTCGACGATCGCGGTTTTGCCCACGCCCGGCTCGCCCAATAAAATCACGTTGTTCTTCGTCTTGCGAGCGAGAATCTGCACGACTTTCCGAATTTCTTCGTCGCGCCCAATCACCGGGTCGATCTTGCCTGCCTTGACCGCCTCATTGATATTGCGGCCGAATTTATCGAGAACATTCTCATCTTGCGAATAATCTTCCATTCCGTTGTCATTCATAAAACTGCCTCCTCGTTCGATAAGGCCATTATAACCCAAGATTTAGCACTCGCAAGTATTGAGTGCTAATTTCGCTATTTATTACACTTTTAGTGCTCTTTTGAGAAAACGCCATTGACCGAATTCTGATAAGAACATTTTCGAATAATCTCGTGAGAAGATGCTTTTTTCGCCCTTTTTTGGCTTCTTCCTTGCACTTTCCTTTCGGAAAGGATAATACTAAGCCCGTTCCGAAATAAGGAACGACTTCCATGGAAAAGAAACTCATCTTGGTCTCAGCCCCTCCCGCCAGCGGCAAGACTTATGTCAGCATGAAACTGGCAGAGAACCTCAAACACGTCGTCTATCTCGACAAGGACACTTTGGTGCCGTTATCGAACGTTGTTTTTAGTGTGGCCAACGAACCAAACGACCGCGAGGGTGAGTTCTTCGAAAAGAATCTCCGCGACGTCGAATACCAGGTGATTTTGAATATGGCGCTCGATGCGCTCAAATATGACGATATCGTTTTGATCAACGCTCCTTTCACGAAGGAAATTCATGATTTAGCTTACATCCAAGCCCTCCGAAAAGAACTCATTGAGACCTATCAAGCCCACTTGGCCATCGTCTGGGTCATCTGCTCGATTGAGACGGTCCATCAACGGATGATTGAGCGCAACAGCCCGCGCGATACCTTCAAACTGGCCGATTGGGACAAATACGTGAAGAGCCAACACTTCGAAGTGCCGACATGGCTCAAGGACGATCATGAGCCCTATTCCTTAATCCTCTTCAATAACAACAATGACGATGAATTCAAAACCTCGATGAAAGAGGTCACCCGCTTGCTCGAAGAGCGAAAATAGTCTCAAGAGTTAAGAAAAAAAGAAGGGACTTTTGCCTCAAATCAGTCGGGCAAAACCCCTTCTTTTTTAACGGACATTCTTATCTTGGATTAATAAACCACAGATTCTAAAAAGCAAGAAGCCAACCTCCGCATGGCGGCTTTCTTCGAAGTTCGGAACGATGTCTTGAGCAATCTGGGCAAAAACCGCCACCACATTTTTGAGGTAGCGAACCGCCCTCGCTCACCACCGCTCAAGACTCCGCCCTGTCTGGTAGTTGGGGAAAACAGGAATCGCTTGATCGATCGTCCCTTCCCTCGCCCGATAGACATAATCGGGATGGAAATACGAAGAAGGATAATAGGCATCGCAAAAAATCAATTCTTTGAACTGGTCAAGGCAGCGGAGAGCCGCCGGATCGTTTGCTTTCATCTCGGCCGAGAGAAAGAAATACCGCCGGGGATTTTGCTTCAAACCTACGCAAGGCGTTGGCCATAATATAAATTAAGCTTAATGATGGTTATAATGATAATTTTTTCGGACAAAAACGGATGAGAAAAGGCCAGAGATGCCTCTGGCCTTAACGTCCTTCTATTCGCCTTCGACCTGGGTGATTTCGACTTCCATCCCATCGATGGGAACGAAGTCATTCAGCGCCCCGCAATAAGGACACTTCTGGTTGTTTTTGGCGATCGGAAAGGCTTTGCCGCATTGGTTGCACTTCCCATGGGCAACCGTCGTCACAATCTTCAACGCCGTCTCCTTGAATTCGGTGTCAGCCACCGCGGCGTCCCAGCATTCGCTCATAAAGCGGGGCACCACCATCGAGGCTTCGCCGATCGTCAAGGTCACGGAATGGAGCTTTTTCAGGTCATTGTCCTTGCAAAGCCCCCGTAAGGAGTCGATCAGTTGGATCGCGATGCCCATTTCGTGCATAAACTATTTGATCGTTTCCTTCTTATCGTTCTCGTGCTCCGCGATCTCGTCTTTGTTGATCGTCTTCTTCTTGCCTTTACCCGTGAAGATAATCTTCAGATTGCGGGCTAAGATGTGCGGAACGCTCGAAGGAGCGATTTCTTCGTAAGTGCGACCGCCGACATCGAAACGCTTCTGGAGGTGAATCGCATCGAATCTGCAACGGGTCGTGCAGAGACCGCAGCCGACGCACATCGTCTCATCGACGAACGTGCGACCGCACTTTAAGCAGCGCTTAGTTTCGGCTTTGACCTGCTCTTCGCTAAAGACGAGACGGTCATCTTTCATCTTGTTTTCGACGGCGACATGCTTGACTTCCTGACGCGGGGTATTGTCCATGCCTTGGACGTCGATGTTGTTCTTGTCGAGCTCGTATTTGGCCAGATACGGATTCTGGACCCGACCGATCAACATGCTCTGACCCGGATGGACATAACGGTGCATGCTTTCGGCGCCTTCTTTGCCAGTCGCAATCGCATCGATCGCGAAGCGGGCGCCATGATAGCAATCGCCGCCGACAAAGATGTCGGGTTCAGCGGTCTGATAGGTCAGAGGATCGGCTTCGGCCCGGCCGCGGTTAATCACGACCTTGCTGCCCTTGACGAGGTCGCCCCATTCAAAGG
>JBAYEZ010000120.1:0-3887 GCA_041667485.1 Bacilli bacterium | reverse complement strand
CTCGATGAGATTGTCAAAAACGCCGCTCCGCGCCAGAGCAACGCCTATTTCTCGAGCTCCGATCCGGACTTCAATGACCGCTACGATTTCGCCAAAGGCATTGCCCTCTTAAAGGCCGGAAAGGTCGTCGTCCGGGGTGGCTGGCGCGTCTATTCCTCGGGCAACGGCATCTATATTGCCCGTTTAATCGGCGATTTGTTTGGCCTCCGGCCGCAAAAAGACGCTCTGATCATCGACCCGGTCTTGGCCAAAAACCTCGATGAAAGCACGGTGGACGTGGACTTCGGCTTCGGCCTCTATCATTTCCATTATCACGTCGGAGAAAAAGGCTGTGGGGTCAGCCGTCTCTTGCTCGACGGGAAGGACTTGCCGCTCACCCGGCTCGAAAATCCTTACCGTGAGGCCGGGGCGGTCTATCCTTTGACGGAGAAAAGCGCCCACGACTTCGATGTCTACACCTATTAAGAAAAAGCGTCGTTTCATTGAAAAAGCAAAATAAGGGGTTTTGCGGTGATTTCTCCTGCGCACGATTTATGTTGAGCGAAGATTTGCGCTTTTTTCAAAGCGCTCATCATCTCTTTTTTCTTTGATTTTGTCCCCTATAGTGATAGCGCTATGGCGAAAAGGGCCTCTGGCAAATCCTCATTGATTGAAGGAAACATCATCTTTGCCATCATCCTTTTTGCATTGCCTATCGCTCTGGGGAACTTCTTTGGCGTTGCCGCCTCTTGGGGTGACGGCTACGTTTTGAGTCACCACGTAGGAAAAGACGCCTTTTCCGGCATGGGAGTCGGCGGAACGCTAATCAGCTTTGGAGCCGTATTCGCCACGGCCTTTCCTGTGGGCATGAGCAATCTCTCCAGCCGTTATTACGTCGAAGGGGATTCTGAAAAAAGGCGCCGAAATTTCGTTTCTTCGCTCTTTCTTTCTCTATTGGTTGCCTTTGCGGTTGTCGCCTTAACCATCGTTTTGATCGATCCGCTCCTGCCCAAACTGAATTTAAAAATGGACTCTTCGCTATATGGCTATGCCAAATCTTATGCTTATGTGGCGGCTTTCTCCTTTTTCGGTACCACCCTTTACAGTTTTCTCATCTCCTACCTTCGAAGCATCGGCGAAAAAAAGATGCCTTTTGTCTTAATCGCCATCGATTCCGGATTTGTTCTTCTTTTTGACTATTTGTTTGTTGTTTTGGCGTCGTGGGGCGTTATCGGCGTCGCCATCAGCGCCATCGTCGCTCCACTTATAAGCGACCTTATTGGTTTTCTTTATCTTGCTTTTGCCTATCCCAATCTTCGGCCCCATTGGGCAGATTGGAAACTGCAGGGGAATGAAGTGAAGAAACAATTGCGTCTTTCTTTGCCTCTTTCGCTTGAACTTGTCGTCATTGCTTTTGGCTCTTTTGCCATTCAATCGGCGGTCGATGGATTAGGCGAAGATGCTATTTACGCCTTGTCTGCGCTTGGGAAATTGACATCGCTTTTGGGCTTATTCAGCAATGGGCTAAATAATGCTATCGCACCTTTTATTGCGCAAAACCTTGCTTTTGGGAAGGCTTCAAGGGCGAAAGAGGGCCTCGTTGACGAGATTGGCCTCTGCTGCCTTTGCTCATTGGTGGATATGGCCACAGTTTTCTTCGCTTATCGCGCGGTTGTTGCTTTCTTTTTGGGCGAAGCCAATTCCATGATTATGTTCTATGCTCGAAAAGAGATGCTCTTCACCCTTTTGCTTTATGCCCTGTCCCCTTTTTATGGTTCTTTCCGTTTCGCTTTGGGGGCGATCGACCGCCCTTTGGGGAATTTGATTGCCGGGTTTCTTCAACTCGCTGGTCAATTAGTATTCGTTTATTATTTTGCTTTCTTTTTTGGGGAAGATTCTATTCTCGGCGCCACGGCTTTGAGCGAAATTTTGCCCGCGCTTTGGTTAAGCTTCGAGATTGTTTATTTCTTTTTTCTTCCGCCGTCATTCGCCCATTCCGCAAAAGATTTTCCTTGCCGATAAAAGGGTGAGAAGACGTGAGCGGGCGTTTGCCCATTGCTCAAGATGATGACGAGGACTTCATTTTTCGGCGGTTTACGATAAACTAACACCCATGGAACCCTTTTTTAAAAAAGCCCAGCAAATCTATCCTTCTTCGCTTGCCAATGCCATGAATGTTTCTCTTTTTTTCGTTCAGGATTTTCCGCGAAATGAAGGGGCGGTCCTTTATCTTACGGGCGTCAGCGACTATCAGGTTTTTCTGAATGGCCGCCTTTTAGCCTATGGGCCGGCTCGTGCCGCTTATCGCACCTATCGCGTCGATTGTCTTTCCCTCCAGGGGCAGGCTGATGAAAATCGTCTTGTTATCGAACTTTCCGGTTATAATTGCAAAAGCTATACCCGAGTAAATGAATCCCCCTTTCTCGTGGCGGAGATTCGCGATGCTCATGGCGAGGTTCTTTTTTATAGCGGTCGAGACTTTTCCTGCTTTCGTAATCTATCGCGTCTTCAAAAAGTTGTCCGTTTCTCATATCAGCGCGAATTCAGCGAAAGCTATCGGCTTGATGAGCGACTCTATTTGGCGCTGAGACTTCCCAATCAGGCGGTTCTGCTTCCGGAAGTAGAGGTTGAAAGCGTGCCACACGGCACCTTTTTACCGCGCGGAGTCGAAAACCCTTCCTTGATGTCACCGCTCCTTTTCCTTCAACTCGAAGGCGGCTATTTTGCTGTTGACCCCAGCTTGAAGGTTTATGACGATCGCTATATGCATGCCGATTTTTTGGGTATTCTTCCTTCGGCTGAATGGGAAATTGACCCCAATCGGTTTATCAGTCAACTCGTTTATGAACTGGGTGAGAGCAAGCGGCATCTTAAAACCGGCGAATTTGCCACTTTCGCTTACAAGGTCAGCAAAACGGGTTTTCTTTATAGCCGCTTTCGCGTTATGGACCCAACTCGCCTTTATTTGGTTTTTGACGAGATCGATTCCCGCGAGACGACGGAGCGAACGATTGGGATTCGTTTCTACCGGAACACGACCCACAACATCGTTTCATATGAGCTCGCCCCGGGCGATTATTCGTTGAATAGTTTTGAGCCCTATACGGCGAAATACATCCGCGTCATTGTTGAAAAAGGTGATGTTTTGGTCAAGGGGATTGGTTTATATCCCTTTGAAAACCCCTTGGCTTACCGGTTTCGTTTCTCTTTTTCCGATCCGCGGATTAATGCCATCCTTGAAGCCGGTCGCAACACCTTTGCGCAAAATGCGGTGGATATTTTGACTGATTGCCCTTCCCGCGAAAGAGCGGGGTGGCTTTGCGACACCTATTTTTCGGGTCCCGCCGAAATGCTTTATACAGGCGAGAATAGGGTGGAGCGCGCCTTTCTGGAAAATTATGCCCGCTATGTCAACCGCGGGGATCAACCCGAAAAAATGATTCCGATGTGTTATCCTTGCGATTTCGGAGACTGTGGCTACATTCCGAATTGGCCGATGTTCTATATTTTGGAAATCGAACGTTATTTGTCCCGGCACGAAGCCGCGACGCTTTTGCCGGATGCGAAAAACCAGCTTTTTGATTTTTTGGCCTGGTGTGAACGTTTTGAAAATGATGAGCATCTTTTGGAAAACCTCGAGGGAACGGTTTTCGTTGAATGGAGCCACGCCAATGATGCAGAAAGCGTTTGCGGCGTCAATTTTCCAACCAACATGCTTTACAGCGAAGCTTTGCGAGCCATGGGAGAAATGTATGGGCGGAAGGACTTGGTTTTGCGGGCTCGTGAAATCAAGGAGGTCATTCGAAAAGAGGCTTTTGACGGGCACTTTTTTAACGACAACGCGCTCCGAGACAACAAAGGGAAACTCCGGCGGAGCGGTCGAACGAGTGAAACGACTCAGTATTACG
>JBAYEZ010000119.1:0-3896 GCA_041667485.1 Bacilli bacterium | reverse complement strand
ATCTTCGTAAACCTGCTGTATCTTATGTTTTCTACAAGAATCCTTTTTTTGTACCCGTATTCCTCAGCTGATATAAACCTTTTTCTTTCAAATCTTGAGTGGGGTCTTGGGACAAAGGTGTTAAAAGCTGCTTTTATCGTTATTATCCTTGAAAGTTCGTTAATGAGCCGGGCTACATCAAGCAAATCTTTTTCTTCGGGGTTGTCTTTGCCGTTCACGCTCATCTCATGGGCATAGCGAAAGGGCGTTGAGGTGAGATCGTAGGCCGGCGAAAGACAATAACGCCGATTCTTTTCATCGTAGAGAAAGGCAAAGTTTTTTCCGTGGTCGTCTTTGTTTTCGATGAAGACGTTGAAAACCATTCGACGAAAACCTTCAAGCAAATCCGCACGGGATTTGCAAACTTTTTGAATCACTTGAAGAAAATGGATATAGTCCAAAATGAGGGTTTGGTAGGAAACTTCAAGCGCACCGGAAAGAGAAAGCATGTAAATGGAATTCCCTTTGTCGTCACGATCGAAACGTTTAGCCCCGAAATAACCTGGAGTCTTCTTTGATGGGAAGAGATGAAAACCGTTAACGTTGATGGCGGCTTTCTTGGCCAAGATGTTGGTCTCGTATTCTTTTTTGCCCGCCAACGGTCCATCTTCGCGAGTGGAAAATTTGATAATCCATTCTCCCGATTCGTCGCGATAGTGAATTTTTGGCCGGGCGCCGCCGCTCGATCCTCCCAGGCCAACCAAGCGATCGAAGTCCTTGATTTTATCTCCGTCCAAAAGCAATTCGCATTCAGCGGCAAGGGCATCCAACTCAGTCAGAGCGGCAGCGTCCTCCGAAGAATAGTTCGGCCGATAAGTCAGGGTGCCCTTCCCTGATCGAGAAACCAAGGAGAGTTTGGCCAAAGGGTTAAGGTTCAGGTAATCATAGCCTTCTTCCCGAAGTTTTCGAACGAGAAGCAAGGTGCCCCACCCTTCAGGAAGGGAATCATCAAATACTCCGAAAAGGCCGCTAAAAGTATTCTTTTTGGCGAAAAACGGCTCCGGTTTCAATGGAAGCGAAAAGGGGGAAATAGAAAAACCGTTTTGCAACCACTCGTCATCGTATTGAAAGCCTAATTGACCATTGGGAAGATAGGCCAAAATCCCCACGATTCGATCATGGTAAAAACCGACAGTTTTTTTAAATCAAAGTCCCGTTTCACTTCATTTCCTTCAACGATCGAATCGCCGGACGTTCAAAAAGATTTTCGAAATCCTCGAGATAGCCAAGAACGTTCGCTAAATTCATCAACGACGAAAGCGAAATATCGCCTGAAGTTTCAAAGCGGCGCAAAGAGCCATATGAAACGCCCGATAACGAAGCTAATTTCATTTGGCTATAATGAAGCTCTTTTCTCCGCATAACAAAACGATTAACCAAATTGTCTTTGGCTTTCTCTGGCGTTAATGCTGCGACGAACTGATCGATATCAAAAGAATTCTTAACCATGTTAATATATTAGCAGTTTTAGGTTATTTTAGCAATAAATAGCTAATATATTAGCAGTTTTAGCGTCTGACCACATCTAAGGCTTCGGAATGCTTGGCAAAATAAGAAACACTATAGGTGCAGACCGGCAACGCTTTTTCGCCCCGTTTGCGGAGTTCAGCAACCAAGGCATCGAGCAATTTGCCCGCGATTCCTTGGCCCCGATAGGCTTCATCGACAAAGGTATGAGTGATTTGAATGACGCCATCGACTTGGGGGAACGCCACTTCACCCACCAAAGCTTTCTTCCCATCGACGTAAGCAATTTTTTCTTCTCCGATGATGAGTTCCATTTTTTCTCTCCTTTTTTATCTTGTGGGGCGAACGGGCAAAGCGCAAGGAAAGCGACTCGATGGCAAAAGGCAATATCTTGGGAAAGTTGTCAGCCTTAGTCGTCGGAACTCTCGTCGCTCGCCGGAGTTGGGATGTTTTCTTTATTGGAGGAAGTCAAGGCGGCGAAGCGTTTTTTCTCGAGTTCATAGCAAGCCATCAGCTCGCTCGAATAGAGTTTGCGCATCCCAACGTATTGCTTCTGGTCCGCTTCGGGGACCGTCGAAAGATAAATCGTCGAAAAAATCTTCTCGAGCCGGAAGAAACTCTCATAGAGATTGAGCATCGTGATCAAGTAGAAATAGTTCTTGCGCGAATAGATAAGTAGAGGCGAAGAATGAGCGATTTCCGAAGACATCTCGTAAACTTTGGCGTAATCCCGTAAGCCCGCGCAGCGCTCAACGCCATCGCGGAAGTTGAACTTGAAGCCTTCCATCTGCATCACGTGGGGGATGCCAAGGAGCCAACCATATTCGATATAACGCTTCATGTCTTTGCTCTTGAGGTCAATCGCCCGCATGCCCGCTTTGATCTCTTCGAAGGTTTTGTCGGTTTCTTCTTTGCTTCCGAGCGCGCCCCGGAAGGCTAAGGCATACTTCAAATGCTTGAGATATTCATCGATGACGCCTTGGCCGTATTTGACGATGACCTGGAGAATGCATTCGTTCTCGTGGAGAGTCCGCCAAGTCGAAAAGGCTTCGGTTTCAAAACCATTGGTCAAAAGATCGACGATGCATTTGGCCATCGAGAACCCTTTTTGAAGGATATCGACCACCAAAGTTTCTTTCGGGTCGCCCTGCTTGTAGCGCGAAAGCATGCCCAAGATGAAATTGAGATAGAGATTCATCGTCGAAATCTCGGGGGCGAAACGGGTGACGAAAGAGCCCGAACGGTAAGAAAGATGCTCGTTGGTGAAATACTTGTCGAGGGCAACCGAGATCAAGACCTGCTCATAGTTTTCGTCTTTTTCAATCTCCTCGAGTTTGGCATCGGGATGACTATCGAGGTAGAACTGATGCTCAAAAAGAAGATACAGGGTGAGTTGAACCGGATTGATCGGCATATGGGCGATGATCGGGCTCTGCTCGCGAAGAGTTGAAGAAGAATCGAGGGCATCGATAAAACATTGATAAAGGAACGCTTCATCAGGACGGGAGGCGGCTCCGAGATCTTTTAAGAGGGCTTGATATTGGGGAAAGCTGATTTGCACTTCGCTCATGCTTCCATCATACCCTCTTGCTTCTCGCATCGATAATCGAAAGAAGATAAGTTTCGCAATCCTTGTTAAAGGCGCGTTTCACATAGCTGGCATAGAGACTGACTTGCTTGGCATAAGCGGGGTCATCGATGCTCTTGGCTTTATAGTCGATCACTACCGCTTTATCCGGATAAACCAGCAAAAGATCAATCGAGCCATGAAGGCCTTCTTTTTCGTCGAAATAAGCGTATTCGGGGTAGACTTCGGCTTTGTCGGCCTCGCTGAAAAGAGGCAGAGCCAACACCCGATCGATCTTGACCCGTTCCTCCTTATCGGCGATAAAAGAGGTGTCCTTCGTGCGGAAATCGACGAGTTGGAGAAGCCGGTGCAGTTTGCGGCCATACTGAAGCGCTCCTTCATCGAGCGGTTCGAGGCTCGCTTTGGACGCCCGTTCGTGCGGAAGGGTTTTCGCGGGGAAAGACACGGTTTTAAACTCGGGCAGGGGCAGTTCTTTTTCCGCGACGTAGGCCCGATAAGGATCGAGTGCTAAAAGAACGTCGCGATGCTCGCCGTTAAGGGGATAGCCACTGAGAGCGAGAAACTCGCGGAAACTCTTTGGCCCGGTGATGGTGGCTCGCGATTTATCGTTGCCTTCCGCGTCCGTTTTGTAGGTGATCTTCAAGATATTGGTTGCATCGACCTTCCGGATCTCAAGGTTTTTCTTTTCTTCTTCGACCACGATGATTTTTTCTTCGGCTCGGGTTAAGGCGACGTAGAAAAGCCGAACGCGCTCGCTGATGGCAGCGACCCCCTCGTCATGACTGGCCAAATCGTGCCAGAT
>JBAYEZ010000118.1:0-3897 GCA_041667485.1 Bacilli bacterium | reverse complement strand
TCAGAGGTTTTTGCGGTTTGTATTCGCTTTTGATCCGGGGGACTCCAATGATGGTGCAGGCGATGATTTTCAAATATGGCTGTCAGGCGCTCGGGGTCAATTGGAACTCCATTGCGCCAGGCATCGAGGTGTTCGACGGCTGGTTTTTTGCCGGCATGATCGTGATTATTTTCAATACGGCTGCTTATATGGGCGAAATCGTCAAGAGCGGTCTCAATTCGGTCGACCGCGGCCAACTTGAAGGGGCGGCCAGCCTTGGCCTCAGTCCTTGGCAAACCCTCTCTTTGGTGTCTCTCCCACAAGCGCTTCGCAATTCGATCCCGACCATCGGGAATGAGTGGGTGGTGAACATCAAAGACTCTTCCGTTCTCAATGTGATCGGCGTGAGCGAGCTTTATTTCATGAGCGGCCAAGCTGCCAACAAGAACTACATGTTCATGGCTTCCTATCTCATCATTGCCGTGATCTATTTGTTTCTCACGCTGATCACGATTGCGTTGCTTCGCCTCGGTGAGAAAAAAATGGACGGAGAGAAAATCGGCTTCTCCTTTTTCCATTATCGAACAAGGAAAGGGGCATAGTATGGCTTCTTTATTATCATTGTCGCACATTGGCAAAGCCTTCGATGGCGTCCCTGTCGTGAAAGATGTCTCCTTTGAAGTGTCCAAAGGGGAGTGCGTCGCCATCATTGGCTCCTCCGGAAGCGGCAAAAGCACCTTGCTCCGCTGCATCAACCGTTTGGAGGAACCCACTGCGGGGACGGTGCTTTTTAAGGGGAAGAGCATTCTAAGCTATCGCGAAAAAGACGTGCGAAGTCGCATTGCCATGGTTTTTCAGTCATTTAACCTTTTTAACAATTATGACGTTTTGGGCAATTGCATGCTCGGCCAGCTGAAAGTTCTCAGACGAGGCCGAAAAGAAGCTGAGGAAGTTGCGATGAGGCATTTAAAAGAGGTGGGGCTCGAGGGTAAGGCGCACGCTAAGGTTCAGGTGCTTTCCGGTGGGCAAAAGCAGCGCGTTGCCATCGCCCGTTGTCTTTCGATGGACCCCGAGGTCATCCTTTTCGACGAACCGACTTCCGCGCTCGATCCTGAGATGGTGGGGGAAGTTCTTTCCGTTATGAAAGATTTGGCCCATCGGGGGATGACGATGATCGTCGTTACCCATGAGATGTCCTTTGCCGAGGGAGCGGCGGACAAGGTTCTTTTCTTCGATGAGGGATATATCAAAGACGAGGGGACGCCTCATTATCTTTTCCACCTTTCGAGCAATCCTCGTCTTAAGGCGTTTTTGGGAAAGAGTTAAAGAAGCGGGGGCGTTTTTTGCCAATGCCTCTTGGCTTGTCTGTGTTTTTTGGCGTTCTTTTTGGTTCATCGATGGTGATTTCGTGGTCAGAAAGCATTTAAATCTCTGAAAAAAGCTTTACCGCAGGCCGCTTTTCCGTTTTTTCCGATCTTATCTCATCGAAGATTGATATATCGATATGGCAACGCTATTCTTGGGGGAAGAGGCCCACCAAATCGAAAAAATCCCGAGTTCGAAGGGTCGGGATTTTCTTTTACGTAGATATACCGTCTAATATAGTCGACAAAAATATTACTAAAGTGTCGAATATAATCGACAAGGAGATAAAACGATGGGTCACACCATTATCAAATCCGTTATTGCTGACATGCGAGCCTATATCAAAACCGTTTCGATCATTGATCGTAACGTGGCTTTCGAAGAGCAAGCGGATTACGTTGTCACCGGGATTCGCCAATGCGGGAAATCTTTCGTTCTTTATAAAAAAGCGCGGGATTTCGTGGTCTTCGAGGCGGATTGGGCCGACATCATCCACGTCAATTTCGAGGATGATCGGCTCGCCGAGTTCGTGAAAGAGGACTTTTCGGATCTGGTTGAGGTGGCCGAGGAGATTTCGTCCCATCGCCCGATCTATTTTGGATGAGATTCAAATTGTTGATGGATGGGCCAGTTTTGCCCGCCGGCTCAAAGATCAGGGGCAGCGCGTCTATATCGCCGGAAGCAATTCGAAAATGCTATCGCGAGAAATTGAAGCAAAGTTGGGCGGGCGCTATCTCAGCAAGGAAATGACGCCGTATACGTTCCCGGAGTTTCTTTCGGCCAAGTCGTTTTCGCTTCCTCGAGACCTCGCGCTTCTTTCGAGCGAGGAAAAGAGAAAGCTTAACGGCCTTCTCGCCGACTTCTTCACCTGGGGCGGATTTCCGGCGCTTGGCGATTATGCGGACAAACGGGGCTATCTCGAGTCGGCCTATCAGAAAATCTATGTGGGGGATATCGCGACGCGGAACGAGATTCGTAACATTCGTTCCTTGCGGGTTCTCTACAAAAAGATGGCGGAGACGCTCAAAGATGAGGTTTCTTTCACCAAACTTTTTAATATTATGAAAGACGTTGGGTTTCCAGTAAGCAAAGACACCATCATCGATTATGTTTCTTATGCCGAAGAAGCTTATCTCATCTTTGAGCTAGGCAATTATTACGGATCCTTTGAGGATAAGGAAACGACGCCGAAATACTATTTCGCCGACAACGGTTTGCTCTCGCTGTTCCTCGACAATAAAGAAGGGCAAATGCTGGAGAACCTCATTGCGGTGACGTTACATCGATTAGCCAAAAAAGATCTCTATTTTATTAAAAGTCCGAAGACGGGAATCGATGTGGATTTCTATTTGCCTAAGAAAGGGCTGGCGATTCAATCCTGCTATTCTTTGAACGACAAAGACTTTGACGTGAAGTGGAGAATCTTGCCAAATTAAGCGAGGCAATGCCCTCTCCTTTGCGCCTTTTTGTCGTGACTTACGAGCAAAAGAAGACAATCGACTACCGAGGGAAAGCCATCGAAGTGATTTCGTTGCTGGAATTTCTCTTAGGCAAAAAGTTGTTTTGATCGATGACGAAAAGTCCTAAGGAGTTATTTTGTCGAATAGGCATCAAAATTTGGGGTTTGGTTTCTCTTCGGATTAGACCGCTTATTGCTTCAGAATGCTCTTCGCGGGCCATGGCTTCCGGCATAACTCCGCAGCCCTACCTCGCCCCGAGGGCGTCTCGATGGAAAGCATCCAGAAGCGGCTGGAACGCTCGAGCCTCACAACGACCGAGCAGATCTGTGTCCATTACGCCGATGGGGAGTGACGCGGGTAAGCTCCGCCATCGCGGCGGGTTTGATAGACTATTTGAAAATTGGGCGGTCTCCTTGATTGAGCGCAGGCATTGATGCGGTAAACCCGAAAGAGGAATAAGCCAATGAATAAGCGGTTGGGATTCTGCACAAGATTTATGACCGCCAAAAAAAGAACCAGCGATTGGCTGTGAATGGCCGTGGAGAGTTCGAATTCGCCATGGCGATGCACTCTATTCATCAACACGCGAGAGAAGGCGAGAAATTTTTCGAAAATGATGCCGGCACGGAAGGTGTTCGGCGGCTTTGGCGAAAGAGGGCCTTGATGTGACTGCGCTGGAATTGGCGGAGAGCCATGCCGCCGCGTTAAAGGAAAAACGGCAAAGGCCTCAGCAAGATTAAAATGTGCCAAGGTGACGCCTTGGGCCTTAGGATGTTTCCGGACAAATCGTTTGAGCTGACGCTCGTTTTGGGTCTCTTTATCATCTCTTTTCGCTTGACAGCCAAAACAAAGCGATCGATGAAACGATCAGAACGACGAAAAGAAACGGTATATAAGACATTTTAAAAAATAAAAAAAGAAAACGTGTTAAACTAATCCGGCCCGAGGACCCTTGATTGGGCTCGTGTGGGACAAACGAGAGTCTTATTGGCATCTACCTGAACCTGATGATACGAAACTCTCTCGTCATTGTCAGATTAAGCTGTCCGGTTGGCGGAATTGGCAGACGCGATGGACTTAGGATCCATTGGTT
>JBAYEZ010000117.1:0-3959 GCA_041667485.1 Bacilli bacterium | reverse complement strand
TTATCGAAAAAAGAAAGGACAAGGGCGTCATATTCGGCCTTCGAATAGTAACGAAGTTTCGAATGCTCACCATGCTCAATCACGTGCATCTCTTTCTCTTTCGCCCCGCACTGGGCGTAGAGTTCTTCGCCATCATGGTAAGGGACGTAGATATCCTCTTTGCCATGGATAAAACAGACAGGCAGCGTCACTTTATTGATTAATTTCTCAGGCGAATCCTTGAGGATGTCCACCTTGGCGTAATGCTTGAAATAGAAAGGGAGTTCAAAGGAAACGCTGATGCTTGGATGGTGGGAAGTCTTGACGTGGTACTTGAACATCCGCTTAAAGTTCTTGAAGGAGCCTTCCGCCACCGCCCCTTTGATATAACTCGGAAGATTAGGCTTCGAAAGCGCGATTAGCGCGGCGGCCGCCCCAATGCAGATGCCATGGAAAACGACGCTGTCTTGGCCTTTTTGCGCGTGGAGATACTCGGCCCAAGAGAGCAAATCCTCACTCTCTTTGATACCGGCGGAAAGAAATTTTCCTTCGCTCAAACCCGTGGCTCGAGCATCGATCAACAAGACGTTGTAACCTTTGTTTTTATAGAGCGGCGCGTAATAAAACGAATAGGAGGAAGTCTCGCTTCTTCCCGGGATGATGATGACGCTTCGCTTGGCCCCATAATCGAGATACTGGCCTTTGAGAAGCAAGCCATCGTTGGCGATTGAGACTTCGCTCAGATAGGCTTTTTCCTGATCGCGAAAGGCTAAGCCTTCGTAGAACATCTTCACTTGGCTTTCTTCGGCGCAAGAGGGCGTTTCGCGGGGATATTTGTGCGGATTGGTCCGCACGAACCAGCCAAAATAGAGCCCCTTCGTCACGAACCAGCTCATCATGTAGCCGATGAGCAAAGGCAAAATGAGGCCGAAAGTCAATACAAGGGCGATGACCCAAGCTTTGACGACATCATTCATGCTTTTTCTCCTGAGATAAGGTAGCGGGCAATCTTCTCGTTGCCCCGAAGGGAAATCACATCATCGGAACTCGAAAGGCGTTTGCGAATCTCTTCGGCTAAGAAAGCGGCCTCACTCTCGGGGGCGCTCACCCCGGCATAGATCGTAAATTCGCACTTGTCGTCGAGCAAACTGAATAAAACCGGCAAGAGGCCCGAAGGTTCTTTGCTCGAAGCCAAAAGCAAACCATCTTTTACCAGCACGAAATCGCCCGTCTGGACGTTGAGGGCGCCATGGGCGTAATTCTTGACAGCCTGGACGATGGCAAAGAAGTCGGTCTCTTCGAGGGCTTGGTTCATTGCCTTGAGGTTGCTCTCGAAATCCGCTTCGGGGTCAAAATGCTCCAACGCCACCACCCCTTCCATCTCGCTCCCGCTCGGTAAGGTAGAGATGTGGCGCGGTGAGCGTTTGGCAAAAAGCTCACAGGTGGTTATCGCGTTCTTGTCGTTTGGGAGCAATACGATGTTTTCGGCATCCAAAATTTCGACCGCTTGGGCGATTTCTTCATAAGAGACCTCGCGCGAAAGCGGGGCGATAAAAGCTTCGGGGACCTCGAAATTGCTGTAGATGGCGGCAAAATCATCGCTGTCGATCACGCTGACGAAAGCGACGCTGGCGTGATGAAAGCGTTCGTTGTGTATCTGACGGGCCATATTGTCGACTTTGTAGTCGAGGAGACTGCCGAAGCGACTCATAACGTCTTTGACGGGTTCATCCTCGTTCGCGTGAATGTGGAATTTTATTAAACTTTCCGTTTCGACATAGACCAAGGAGCCACCCATTCCCTTCAGTTGTTCTTTGAGCACCGAGGCTTTGTCGATCCCGTGGTAGGCTTCGCTCTTCTTGAGGAGCCCCTCGACGCAAAAACGATAGCGGAGATCGTTCTCTTCGCCCTTCCGTTCCTTGATGAGAGGCGAAAGATCGGCATTCTCTTCGACTGTTTTGCCCAAACTCGCGTCGCGGAAGGCTTCGACGAGATAATAAAAACCGAGGCCACCGGCATCAATCAGGCCGGTTTCTTTGAGCAATGGCATGAGATTCGGGGTGTTTTTGAGGGAGACGAATGCGGCTTTTTGCATCGCCATGAGCGTTTCTTCAATCGAGGAGGCGGGAGGGACGCTCGCACAATCTCTCATCACCGTCAGAATCGTTCCTTCGGCCGGGTCGACCAAAGAGGCATAACTCTCTTCGGCTCCGGCTTTAAATGCGGCGATTAAGTGGGCCGAATCAACGGATTTCTTATTCGCAAAAGCCTTGGACAGCCCCAAAAAGAATGTGGCGAGAATCGTGCCGGAATTACCGCGCGATGCCTCAAGGACAGCGAGGGCAACCTCGCTGGAGATCTTTGAGAGATCGGGACTCGATTTTACCGAAAGAACCGGGGCCATCGTCCGCGACATGTTGAGGCCGGTATCCCCATCGGGCACAGGGAAAACATTGAGATGGTTCAACTCATCTTCGTGATTCGTAAGCGAGACGAAAGCCAAGCGGCTCGCCGCCAAAAAATCGCGTCCCCCAAATCTGTGCATACGCGCTTAGTTTCCTTTGATGATGGCGGCGAGGAGAGCGCTCTCTTCGGCATCGCCTTCGCTGATGCTCTTCCCAAAATAGAAAGCGGCGACGAGACCCGGACCGACGTTGGCGCCGGAGATCTGGCCAACCGAGGTCAGATATAAAGCCTTCGGATTCACCTTTTCTTTGAGCAAACCCAAATAACGCTCCGCTTCGTCATGGCGAAAAGAATGGGCGACGATGATCGTCGCATTCGCCGGATCGACGATGCTGCGTTTCACGTATTCGGCACCGACTTCAAGCGCGTGGTTCATCCCTTTGACCTTGCCGAGCGGTTGGCAGAAACCATTGCTCTGGAAATCCGCCAAAGGGCGGATGCCGACCATCGTCCCCATCACCGCGATGGTTTTGGAGACACGACCCGAACGGTTGAGGAAGAATAAATCATCGAGCGGACCCATCTGGTGGATCTCGTTCTTGTGGGCGTTGAGGCAAATAACGGTATCTTCGAAGCTCATCCCGGACTCCAAGCATTCGTGAGCTTTGAGGCAAAGAAGGGCGTAGGCGCCCGAATAACGGGTCGAATCCACCACCGCGATCTTCTGGTTGGGATAAAGAGGCGCGAGGCGCTTAGCGGAGGCGGTGAAGAGATTATTCATCCCGCTGAAGGCCGCGCCAATCGTGATACCTAAAATGTCTTCGCCCAAGTCAAGATGCTTTTTAAAGACGGTATCGACTTCGGCGGCGGAGCAAGTCGCGCTCTTATAGAGGCATTTGCCACGCGCCATCGATCCAAAATAATCTTCAGGGGTCATATTGCCCCAGTCGTCATCGGCGAGAAATTGACTCCCATCGGGGCGGACGACGATGCCGTGGACATAGTCAGCCACGCCAAACTGGGCACGGAAATCGGCGCTTAAATCAACGGCGGAATCAGCGATAATGACGGTTTTGTTCATTCGGGTTCTCCTCGGCGCTTTTGATTAGAGCAGCCAATTTTCTTTGCGGTTCATCAACATATAGCCTTCGCGATTATAAACGTCGGGACGGTTAAATGCATATTCGGTGCCATCGCGTTTGAGGATGAAGCCGCCCGCTTCTTGGAGGATGATGGTCCCCGCGGCGATGTCCCATTCCTTCGTTCCCTGGTTTTCGCGATAGGAAATCTCGGCTTTTCCTTCAGCGATCACGCAGAATTTAAGCGCGGAACCCAAAGCCTGGATTGTCGTTATTTTATCGGCATGTTTATCGAGGAGCGCCTTCTCGCTTGGGCCAAAAAAACTGCGGGAGCGAAGGGCGGTCAAACCCGTAGCGTCCTACCAGTTCGGCCGCGAAATGCTGCGCGTCGGCCGCGCTGCCGCCATTGCCGGCGGCGAGCACCTTGCCGCCGGCTTCCAGGGTGCCGACCAGCAGCCCGCACGCCTCGGCAATGCGCCCGCACTGCTGCCGGAG
>JBAYEZ010000116.1:0-3983 GCA_041667485.1 Bacilli bacterium | reverse complement strand
TCAAGCAATTCCTCATTCTCGAAGTAGCCCATCATATGGATGGCGAAAGGGATCGCATAAATCTTGCCTTTATACTTGGTGGCATCGGCGACTGAGGCCGGAATCTTTCCCCAATCGGCATCAGCGGTCGCATAGCTGGTCATATCGGCCAAATACTGGTTCGATAAGCCAAAGGTGGTATTAGTGAGCATGAAGACGTCGGGCATCTGGTCTTTCGCCGCCATGGCGACAATCGCGTCTTCGTAGGCATTGGTATTGATGTTCTCGACGATTTTGACGTTCTTCTTGTACTTGGCGTTGAAAGCAGCGACCATTTGCCGTTCAAGGTTGTTCTGATCGGCGGTACCAAGGTTCCAGTTGACATAAGTGAGATCGGCCCCGCTCAAATCCTGAGAAGAGACGCTCGATGAGTATGATGAAGAGACATCGCCACTGTCGCCGCTCTCGTTTTGCGAAGATGCACTGGCTGGGCCACAGCCGACGAGGAGGGGCGAAACGAGACCCGCCACCAGCATCGTCCCGAACATTATTTTCTTCATATGCTCAAATTATAGGAAGGTGAAAGAAAGTGTTCAATGACTTTATGAAAGCCCTTACATGAAAACTTTCAAACGATTTACATCACCCAAAAAAAGCTCAACATAAACCCCCTTAAGGGGGTTTCATTCATAATCTTCTTTATCGATTTTTCGATTTTCCTGAAAAAAACTAAAATGTAAAATTCTCTCTTTTGAGATGAAAAAGGGAGACATGAAGAGTTTTTGAAATCCACTTCGGCTCCCGGTTCAAACGAGCAAAAAACGATTCGCTCCTTGGGCTGAGTTTCAACGAACAAGGCTCAAAAGAAGACCAACAAAAGCAATGCTATCGCAACTATTTCTTCTCGCTGATCGCTCGTTCAAGAAACGGCAGTTTCTGCCGCAAAAAACCATTGAGATTTCGGGCCAAAACTTCGGTGACAAAATCTTCGTTTTGGTCATAATTGTCTTTATCAAGTAAAACCAAATCGTAAACTGACTGCCACCGCTTGCCGTTTTCGAAGAGGCTCCGACCCACGAGGAAAGGCTGGCCCTTCTTAAGGGCGTAATGAATCCAGCTCTGCCGTTCATTTTCCACGCCCGGGCCCACATAAAAATGAAGGACGACCGAGCGACTTTTGATGTCATTGATGATTTCGAAAGCGAGCAAATCCGTGAGGGATTTATCCCATCCATGGCCTTTTTGCAGACCTTTTTGGCGAATCTTTGGCGTCGTAAAACGGAAAAAAGGACTCTTAGCGGGCAGACGAATCAACGCCCTGGCTGCCTCATAGGGATAGAGGGTGATTTTCAACGTGTCCGAAAGCGTGAGGAAACGATTATAGGGATCGGCAACTTTGGTTTCGGGGCGATCCATAGGGCTCACGGATGGGCGTTGGCGCCCAAGAGATTAATCAACGAATCGAAGAGCTCGACCAATTTGTTCGAAATCGCCGAAGTTTGAAGGGTGTTATAGGCATTGGTGATCCATTCAGGCGTGCTGGCGCCGAACCAGCTTGGCAACATCGTGAGAAAGAAGACGATCACGAAAAGAATAATCGCCCAATCGCAAGCGCCGAGCACCATGCCGAAGATTCTCGAAAGAATCGGCGAATCCTTCAGGTCGTCAATCAAATGGTTGAAAACGAGGCGCCAAAGCAAGAAGAGAACCGCATAGATGACGCCAGAGAAAAGAACATAAAAGACCCAGTTGACCAGGATGGCATTATTCCAAAGAGTTTTGATAACATTTTGATACCAATCCATCGGAGCGACGTTTTTCAAAATCACGTTGGCCAAGGCCAAAGAAGCGACAACGGCCACAAACTGGCCCACAATGCGGGCCGCGACCTTCTTTGCCCCAAAAATTAAACCGATGAGCATAAAGACGGCCAAGGCGCAAATGACGATGGTATCGGCACTATTCCAATCGATTTTAAGGCCTGCGGCATCGAAGATGATCCCCATGGTTTTTCCCTCCATTTCCTCGGTAAAAGTATTATTACCCTAAGGAAAGGAAAGCGAAAGAGGGACTTTGAAAATTCCCGCTTTGCATATGGCTAAGAAGCTTTAAAGAAGATAAACTAAGACCCGTTATGAATATCCCTGCAACTTTGGCCCAAGAATTGGGCATCCGCTTAGAGCAAGTTGAAGCGACTTTGAAACTCCTCGAGGAAGGCGATAGCGTCCCTTTCATCGCCCGCTACCGGAAGGAAGTCACCGGCTCGCTCGACGATGTGACCCTCCGCAATCTTTCTGAACGTTTGGTCTATCTGCAAAGCCTCGAAGACCGGCGCAAAAGCATCCTCGATAGCATCACGGAACAAGGCAAACTCACCCCAGAACTGCAAAACCAAATCGAAGCCTGCGTCAAATTGAGCGAACTCGAAAATCTTTATCGTCCGTATAAGAAAAAACGAAAGACGCGGAGTTCGATGGCCAAAGAAGCCGGCTTGGGGCCGTTAAGCGAAGAACTTTTGGCCCAGAAAGTCAGCGAATATCAGTTCCGAGCCGATGCGGAAAAATCGCTCAAACCCGACAGCGGAATCACCACAACTGAAGAGGCGATTCAAGGAGCCGAGGACATCGTTTCCGAACTGATGGCGGATGTCCCCCATTTCTACGATGAGGCCAAAGCCTACATTGAAAAATCGGGCCGCTTAGAAAGCAAAGAAACCAAAGATGACGTTGAGAAAAAGTATGCTTCCTATGCCGCTTTTTCTTGCCCTGTCCACCAAGTGAAGAACTACCAAACCCTTGCCCTCAATCGCGGCGTGAACGAAAAAGGATTGAGCGTTTCTTTCGCTTACGACAAAATGACGATGATCAACTTGATCACCCGCGCTTACCTCGTGCCCCATTCCCCCTTAGAAAGCGAAATCCGCCTCTGTGCCGAAGATGCCTACAAGCGTCTGATCGCCCCAACCGTCGAAAACGAAATCCGGACCGATCTCTTCCTCAAAGCCGAAGACGCGTCGATCCTTTTATTCAAAGATAATCTCAGACAGCTCTTGCTCGGCGCCCCGCTCAAGGGCAAACGGGTTTTGGGCTTTGACCCCGCCTTTGTCAATGGCTGCAAGCTCGCCACCGTCGACGCTTCGGGCAAACTCCTTCACGTCGATGTCATCTATCCGACCGTCGGCGGAAATAGCCGTCAAGAAGAAAGCGCGCGGGTTTTGCTTGGCTATTTGAAAAAGGATCAAATCGATTACATCGCTTTAGGCAATGGGACGGCCTCCCGCGAGAGCGAAGCCTTTATCAACGAGACCTTGCAAAAAGCAGGTTTGAGCATCCCCGTCGTCATCGTGAATGAAGCGGGGGCGAGCGTCTACAGCGCTTCGCCTTTAGGCACGGAAGAATTCCCGGACCTCCACGTCGAAAAGCGTTCAGCCATCTCGTTGGCGCGCCGGCTCCAAGATCCGCTTTCCGAACTGGTCAAGATCGATCCGGAAGCGATGGGCGTCGGCCAATACCAGCACGACATTGATGAAAAGAAGCTTTCCGCCGCCCTCAACGGCGTCGTCGAGGACTCGGTCAATGAAGTCGGCGTCTATCTCAATAGCGCTTCCTATTCCTTATTAAAATACGTTTCCGGCATCGGCCCATCTTTGGCCAAGGCAATTGAGGACTATCGGAACGCCAACGGCCCCTTCAAGAGCCGAAAAGACCTCCACAAGGTTCCGAAACTCGGGCCGAAAACCTTCGAGCAATGCGCGGGCTTCTTACGAATCGCCGGCGCCTACCCGCTCGATAACACCGCCGTCCACCCCGAAAGCTATTCCGCCGCCCTTCTTCTTTTACAGGAAATCGGACTTGATATCAGCGAACTGGGCACCCCAAAAGCGAGCATCGTTCTCTCATCCATCAAGGATTTGCAAGGATTATCTGCCAAACTCAGCGTTGGCATCGAGACACTCAGGGATATCGTCAGCGAACTGCAGAAGCCCGGGCGCGATCCGCGAGAAG
>JBAYEZ010000115.1:0-4001 GCA_041667485.1 Bacilli bacterium | reverse complement strand
GCGTTTGCCGGGGCGGAGAACGCGGAATACGCGAACTTCGTCAGAGTCATCGATGTCTACCGCGCCCGAGAAAGCGCCGGCGGCTTATTCTTTTCGGATAAGATCGGTGGGGGAATTGCGGGGTTTTATCTCTCCTCGTTCGCTTTGAGGGGGGGATCCGCTCTTTTGTGGACCCTCGCGATTCTCTTTATTGCCCTCGGCGTCATGCTCGCCTTTTTCCCATTATGGAAAATGCTCTTCGTCTCGATTCGCCGTCAGATCAAAACCTCCGCTGCCAAACGTTCGGCTGCCAGAGAAACGGCCCGAATCAAAGCCGAAGCCGAAGCCTTTTCTCTCCGTGAAAAAGAAGAGGGGCCGCTTGATGTTATGCCATTAAGCCCCGAAGCGAAGCCGAGTGAAATCCCCGCCGAGAAGCCGTTGATCGCTCCGGCAAAGCCAGAAGAAGAGACGCCGGTTTATTCCCGAGCCGATGTCTATGGCGAAAAGCCCGCCTCGCCGATCCCGAGCGCGGTTGCTCCGACTCCCGCCCAACAGAATCATCCTTTCGTTTCGCCGAACGAAATGGCTCATAGCGGCCTTCAAGAAGCTGTTTTCGTCCCGGACGAAAAAGAGGCAGAGAACTATGAGGCCTCGCGAAAAGCCCCGGTTTTAGGGACGACGGTGGTCAACTCGGCCGCTGATGATGGCTTTCATTCGAACGAAATTCCGACCCCGAACGCCAATCATTCAAGCCCAAGCGAAGAAAAAGAAGAAGCTTCTGCCCCCGCACGCTTCAACGAGATTCCGACGCCCGCCTCGACCCCGGTTAAACCGGCAGAGCCGAGTCTGGCTTATTCGCCTGCCCCTTCTCTTGCTCCGACTCCTTCCGCCAGCCAGCCTTCGCCTAGCTTTATCGTGAAGCCAGCCCCCGCCGCCTTAAAAGCGGCGTCGGCACCTCAAGCCACCCCCAAAGTCGAAGCGACGCCGCACTACGAAGATAATGAGATTCATCCGACTCCGCTCAAGACTGAGCCCGAACCGCTCAAAGTCGATGGGGCGGGCCTTGATGAAGAATCCGCGCCGACCCCGCAGGCGAGCCCTACTTCGACTTTTGCCAATGCCTCTCCCGCGTCGAGCGCGGTTGCTCCGACTCTGATTGCGCCGGACGCCCCGGTCTCGTCCGGTAAGAGCACTTCTCAAGCAACTTCGGTGTTTTCCGTTCCGCCGGCCGCGCCGGCCGCGATTTCCAGCACCCCGGTTTCGCCGCTTGATCAATGCAATCAGCCCAAAGCCCAGACTTTGCCATCCTATCATTTTCCTTCCCTCGATTTGCTAAGGACCTATCCGGCCAACGCAAATCAGGCTCAGATGGAACTCGAGTGTCAGACTCGAGCCGCCACGATCAATCAAGCCTTCAGCGATCTCGGCGCCGGCGCCCACGTCGTCTCTTACACAATCGGCCCCTCGGTCACCCGTTTCGACATTCAATGCGATAAGGATGTCTCGGTTTCTTCGCTTTCCCGCTACGTCCAGGATATTTCAGTCCGTCTCAACGGCGTGCCGACCCGTTACGAAGAAGTCGTGCGCGGAAAGACGACCTCCGGCCTTGAAATCGCCAATAGCTCGACGACTATCGTTTCTTTGAAAGAAGTGGTGAACGCTCTTCCTAAAGGCGACAAATACAATCTCTATATCCCGTTTGGCAAATCGATTTCGGGCGATTATATCTCGGCCGACCTCTCCGAATTCCCGCACTTGCTCGTCTCCGGCTCGACCGGCAGCGGCAAATCCATCTTTATGCACGGCCTCATCATGTCGCTGATCATGCGCAATCGGCCCGAGGATTTGAAGCTCGTCGTCGTCGATCCGAAACGGGTCGAAATGGGCAAATACAAGGATTTGCCGCATTTGCTTTGCCCGATCATCAAGGAACCGAGCCAAGCCAAAGTTTGCTTCCGAAAACTCATCGATGAGATGGAGCGCCGCTATACCCTCTTTGAGTTATCGGGCGTCAGCAACATTCGTCAGTTCAATAGCGAATACGCGCCGGAGGCTGGCTTTGCCAAACTTCCGTTTATTGTCGTGGTGGTCGATGAATACGCCGACTTGGTCGACACCTGCAAGGATATCGGCGAAGGCGTGGTCCGCTTGGCCCAGAAGGCGCGGGCCGCCGGCATTCATCTCGTGATTGCCACTCAGCGTCCTTCCGTCCAGGTCATCACCGGCGTTATCAAGGCTAACTTGCCTGTCCGTGTCGCTTTAAGCGTCTCGAGCGCGATTGACTCGATGACGATTTTGGGCCAAGGCGGCGCCGAGGATCTCGCCGGACACGGTGACATGCTCGTCGATTGCTCTTTGGTCGCCCGCAATGGCTTCACCCGCTGCCAGGGCTGTTTCGTCGACAATAAGGAGGTCAAAGCGGTGGTCGATGATATCAAAGCCCAAGAAAATGTCGTCTACGATCCAAACTTCCTCGATTTGGTCGACCATGACGCCGAAGCAAGAGCTGCGGCGGCCACGGCCCCGGCGATTGACAAGGCCGAGCTAAAAGCCAAAGGCGACGACGACCTTTACGAGACGATCAAAGCCGACATCATGAATCAGGAATATACTTCGATCAGCCGGATTCAACGCTCCTATGGCGTGGGTTTTCCCCGGGCTGGCAAGATCTTTGCCCGCCTTCAAGCCGAAGAGGTGGTGGCTCAGCAGCCCGATACAGCCAGTTCTTCGAAAGGCTGCCGGGTCCTCAAACATGAGAATCCCGCCCCAAGCGCGAATGCCGGCTCAAGCGATCAGGCCTCGCTTTCCTTAACTCCGAATTCGCCTTATCCACCCGGCGCTAATGGAGGTTCCAACCCATGAAAATCGGCACCGATATCGTCGAGATTTCTCGGATTCCGTTCGACAACATGGCTTTTGTCCATGGCATTTTGACGTCGAAAGAGATCGCGATTTATGAGATGCGGACAGACAAGGCTCAATTTCTGGCCGGCCGCTATGCTGCCAAAGAGGCTTTTTTGAAGGCGCTTGGCACGGGCTTAGCGGGCGCCAAACTCAACGATATCGATGTCTCCTATCGGAAAGAAGGAGCGCCCGTTTTGACTTATCGAGGTCAGGAATACGAAGTGTCGATTTCCCATGATGGAGGCTACGCCATCAGCGTGGTAATCATTCCATGAAAGATACTTTTCTTGTTGCTCGCCTCGTTCAAAACGATCTGATCCGCCTCGTTATTTTTTCAAGTTTGCCCTACGAAAAGTTCGATACCATTTTGGTTTCCGATCGTGTTCGCGAAGAAAAAATCATCGCGAGCCGCATCACCTCGAATCCGAGTTTGATGATCATCGACTATCGTCTCAAAGAGGAACTTCCGCTCGGCCATTCCTATTATTTGCTCATTGCCTCCTATGGGCTGATTCCCGTCGATGTGAGCGAAGCGACAAGCTTCCCTTCTTTCGACGAGCGTTACGCCTATCGTGGCGATGACCTCGGGGCTGTCTGCACGGGGAAATCCTGCGATTTCGCTTTGTGGGCCCCTTTAGCGAGCGGTGTGATTCTCAAAGTGCATAAAGCAGGCGAAAAGCGCTGGCACTATCGAATCATGGAACGGGCCGAGCAAGGGGTTTTCCGTTTGAGTCTCACCGGCGATTATCATGGCGCTTGCTACCATTATCTCGTCACCAATAGCGAGACGACTGTCGAAGCGACAGACCCTTACGCCAAGGCCTCGACGCCCAACGGCGAAGACTCGGTGGCGGCGGACTTCTCTCGTTTGGCCGCAGTCTCTTTCCATAACGAAGCGCTCCCGATTATCAATTCCTACACCGATGCGGTTATCTACGAAGCAAACGTCCGCGATCTCACGATCGACCGTCATAGCGATATCGAGAAGAAAGGAACCTATCTTGGCCTGATTGAAAAGGGACGGAAAACCTTCGGCGGAAACCCCGCTGGCATCGATTATATTTCTTCGCTTGGCATCACGCATTTGCAGCTGCAGCCAATCTACGATTTCAAAACCG
>JBAYEZ010000114.1:0-4032 GCA_041667485.1 Bacilli bacterium | reverse complement strand
GATAGTTGATCCAAGCGGACGGAGTCTCGGGGGTCGAAATCACATATTCTCGTTTTTGATCGTCGAAGTGTCCGTACTTCATGGATAACTTTCTCCCGTGCGTGACGCGTATTGTTAATATTAAAGAGTATATTTAATTAACAATCGGTTTGCTTACTCGATGAAACCTTTACTTAAACGATTTCGTCAAGCGAGACCATTGTAGCGAAAAAACCAATAAAAACAACTCAGGATAGATTTTATTTTCACGAAAAAAGTGCGAAATAATGATATGAAACCAACGAAAAGTTATTTTCGCAAAAAAGAAAGGGCTTACATTGACCCCTTGACGGCCTGATTTTTTGTGTCTACTATGAAACCGCGAAAACGATTTCGTGAAAAGGAGGGTCTCAAGCATGGTGCGGATTTGCGATATTGCTTCTAAATGTGGATTCAGCAATGCCACTGTTTCAAAAGCCCTCAATGGTTCACACGAGATTCCTGATGAGACGGCCGCCCGCGTGAAAGAGGCGGCAGAAGAACTTGGCTACATTCCGAATGCCAATGCTCGTTCTCTCAAGATGAGACGGAGTTTCACGATTGGCGTTCTCTTCGTTGATCAGACGGCTTGTGGCTTAACCCATGAATTCTTCTCCGCCATTCTCAATTCGGCCAAGGTTGAGGCGGAAAAGCACGGCTATGACATTACTTTTATCGTCTCCGATAATTTCGGCGGTAAGAAAGTCTCTTATTTAGAACATGCGCGGAGCCGTAACATTGACGGCATTCTGATTGCTTCGGTTGACTTTCATGATCCCGCGGTCATTGAACTTGCCAATAGCGGGCTTCCCGTCGTGACGATTGACTATGTCTATAACGGCTGCACAGCCATCATGTCCGACAATGAGGTTGGGGTGGCTGCGGAAGTCGCTTATGCCTACAAATTAGGCCATCGGAAAATCGCCTTCATCCATGGCGAACTCACCGATGTGACAAAGAAACGGCTCGCTGGCTTTCAAAGACAGTGTGCCAAATTAGGACTTGACGCCCCCGAGGCCTATCTCAAGACCGCGCAATACCACGATCCGGATACGGCCGGCAAAGCGCTGACGGAACTCAAGGCATTGCCCGTTCCACCGACCTGCGTGATCTTCCCCGATGATGTTTCTGCCGTCGCGACCATCGTGTCGGCTTCGGCGCAGGGTTCCTCCAAATTCGCTAACTTCTCCATTGCCGGTTATGACGGCATTGCGCTTTCAAGAATGTTAGAACCGGTCCTGACGACCTATTGCCAGGATACGGGTATGATCGGCTCGCTTGCCACGAGCAAGCTGATTGAACGGATTGAGCATCCCGAAACTTTCGTTCCGGAGCAAATCGTGGTGAATGGCCACCTCCAAGAGGGCGGCACCATCAAGGCTATAACCGCTGTGTAGGGCAGAGGATAAGGCATATATCTGAAAGCAACATTGAAAGGAGGATTTATCAAATCTATGAAAAAATCAATGTTAGCCGTCACAGCATTAGCAGCAGTCGGGCTCTTAGCGTTAGCTGGCTGCGGTCAAACCGGAAGCAGCGGTGCACCCGCCGCGAGCTCCACTCCGAAAGCCGCCCACCATTTCAACATTCGCTGCTGGAATGATGAATTCCAAGGACGCTTCCGGAATTATTCGACTCTTTGGGATCACACCAATGAGGATGGCACCGATACTTTAAAGGATGGCACCATCGTCAACTGGATCATTGTTGAAAACAAAGACAACAAGTACCAGAACGCTCTTGATACCGCGATTCAGGGCCAAGATGCTGCCGCGGCCGATGACAAAATCGACATGTTCCTTGTCGAAGCCGACTATGCCATGAAATATTCGCAACAGGATATTGCCATGGATGTCAAGGCCGATGTTGGCTTAACCGATAGCGATTTGGCTCAGCAATACGATTATACCAAGAAGATTCTCACGGCTAACGGCAAACTCAAGGGTGTCAGTTGGCAAGCGGCTCCGGGCCTCTATGCTTATCGTACCGATATTGCTGATGCCGTCTTAGGCACTCACGAACCGGATGCTGTTCAGGCGAAGATTTCCGATTGGACCAAGTTTAATTCCGTTGCCGCCGAGATGAAAGCCAAGAATTATTATATGCTCGCCGGCAAGGATGACAGCTATCGTACATATTCGAACAACGTCACCCACAAGTGGGTTAGCGATGAGGGTGTTTGCACACTTGATCCGAATATCAAACAATGGGTTAAGGACACCAAGAGCTATGCCGATAACAAGTATCTCGCTGGTACGGGCACGGACTATGCTCTTTGGGGCTCCGCTTGGGCGAACGAAATGTCCAAAGCCGGCTCGACCTTCGGCTTCTTCTGGAGCACTTGGGGAATTAATTTCTCCTTACAGGGCTATGCCGATCCAGCGAAGTTGAAGAAAGCCGATAGCAGCAACCTTTGGGGCAAATATCGGGTTTGCCAAGGCCCGCAATCCTATTATTGGGGCGGCACTTGGATGGTCGGCGCAAAAGGCAGCGACGATGTTGCCATCATCAAGCAGACCATGCTCGATTTGACCTGCAACGGCACGATCATGGGCAAGATTACCCGTGACACCGATGACTACACCAACAACAAGGCTGCGATGACCGCGATTGGCAACGATCCCACTTACGGCAGTGACTTCCTTGGCGGCCAAAACCACGTTAAACTCTTTACCGCCGCGGCTGATAACATCCATATGGATTATCTCAGCGCCTATGATCAGGGCTGCAATGAGTCGTTCCAGAACGCCATGGCGGATTACTTCACCAAAAAGGCCACCTATCCCGAAGCCATCCAAAACTTCAAGACGAAGCTTAAGGCGACCTACAGCGATGTCACCTTCGATGCGACCTTCGATGCTGCGCTCTAATTTCTAATCTGACGGAGAATGGGGAGCTTCGGCTTCCCATTCTCTTCGTTTATATCGTCGTTCGAGGAAGGAACAAAGTATGAAACCACTGTTGAGGCGCCATAAAAATCATATCTCTTATAACTTTTGGGGATTGATATTTTTGATTCCTTTTTTTGTGATTTTCATTTGGCTTCAGCTCGTTCCGCTCGGCCGGACTTTCTATTACGCTTTCGAAAAGTATTTCTATTCGACCGGCAAAGGCAGCTTCATCGGCCCGACTTTCTGTGGCTGGGATAACTTCGCTTATATTTTCACTAACGGCGCCATCCGGAAATACTATTTTTTCGATCAATCTATCGGCTCCTGGTGGATGCCTGATATCGCCTATTACTTGGCCAACACTTTAATCATTTGGTTAATGGGATTCATCCCGCAGATCATCGTCTCTTTGGCTTTGGCCATTTGGTTCACCGATGCGCGGTTGAAGCTCAAATTCACCCGTTTCTGGAAGACCGTTATGTACATGCCAAACCTCATCATGGCAGCCGCCTTCGGTATGTTGTTTTTGATGTTGTTTTCCTCGGATGGCCCGGTTGTTCAAATCTTGATGTCGATGGGGATTCTTCACGAACAGTTCTCTTTTGGCGATTCGGAGTTCTGGGTTCGTTTTATCATCGCTTTGATCAACTTCCTCATGTGGTTTGGCAATACGACATTGCTTCTCATGAGCGGGGTTATGGGCATCGATGAATCTATCTTCGAAAGCGCCGTGGTCGATGGCTCAAGCGCTCACCACACCTTCTGGGCCATCACCTTTCCATTGTTGAAGCCGATTTTCATCTACGTCTTTATTACCTCCTTGATCGGCGGCATCCAGCTCTTTGATGTGGCTTGGATGGTCACCCGGGGCGGCGGTGGGCCGAACTTAACGTCTCTGACAGTCATGAGCTATCTCTACATGCTGATTAACAAGGCTAAAAACTATGGCCAAGCCGGCGCCTTGTCGATCGTGATGTTCTTCATCACCGCTGCCCTTTCTATGAGCGTCTTTTACGTCAGCATTTCGCAGAAGAATCCGGAAAAGGGAGTCGCCAGAGAACGCCGTAAACGGTTCCGGACCTATAAGGATTGCGATCCCACGCGACTTGAGATGGCCCGGATT
>JBAYEZ010000113.1:0-4054 GCA_041667485.1 Bacilli bacterium | reverse complement strand
GCTCTTTGATTCGTCACTCTCAAATCGAAAAGCCGACGAATCAGGATGCCTTGATTGTTCGAAGGAATATTCAAGCGCAATTCACTGACGCCCTGCAGCAAACGCATCGGACTCGTCACCCCAACATCCAGGCTGTTTCCTTCTAAGTGACCGTCAATATGATCCTCTTCTCCGCCTCCCGAAACGATCGAGCAGTCGGGCTGATCGCCACTGGCGGTATAGGTCCCCAAAGAATGAAGATCGCTTTTCTCGCAGGAATAAAAGAAAGCGGTGATGCAATACGTCTCACCAGAAGTATTGTTATTGGGCCCATGCTCAATCGTGGCTTTGATGCCATCATGATAAATGATTTGATCGGTTAAATAACTTCGATAAGCCGAAATCCGAGCTTGGCTGGATCCGTAATAATCCTTCCACGTTAAGCCATGAAGTCCTTGCGAGAATTTCCCCGAGACGAAATACCAAGCCGATTCAAAGATGTCTTCCGTCCCGGTTCCATTGCATATCGGGCTAGGATTTCCGTCAACCGTGATCATTTCATCTCCCTCCAAAAAGGCAAAGGAAGAAGCCCCGGTGCAGTTATATTGCAAGCCTACCAATTTGCCCGAACCCGATGCGTTGAGCCAAGGCAAAGAAAAACCAGGACTTGAGATACCTGAATTCATCTGGGCTTTGAGCGTCATTGTAGCATCGCTCGATGAAGCCAAGTCGGCATAGGAGAACAAGAAAGACAAAGGCTCCTTGACTCCCGCTCGGCGACTCAAGGTTATTCGGATGCCGTTTTGATAGGGCATGGGCAAATAGAAATAGCCCAGGCCGTTGGAATTCATCCCCTGGGAATAGCCGTTAACGACCGAAAATCCATAGACGCCCATATTAAATAAGATCGACAAAGGAAGGGAGAGATCCGGAACGTCGTTGCCCGAGGTGTAAACGGACAAAACGCTATCGAGAACGAGCGAGTTGTAATCACAGGCGCTTTGCAGATCTTGATAGGTCTTTTCCCAAGCATCGCTCAAGGAATTAACACCATTGACGGAAACGCTGTTGTAGGCGAGGGTCCCCGTCACCGCGTGGGTTTGATCGCTTGCGAAGACTATGGCATCAACCAAGGTGTTGTTTTCGTAGCAACGAAGAGCGGCAATGTTATTGTTTCCCGAAATAGGAACCAAGGATAAGGTAATGTTGCTTTTACCCCTGAGTTGTTCCAATGGGATGATAAAGGAGGTCTCGCTAATCTTATCGCTTCCATCATAAAAAGCCACCCAAGAACCAATCTTTTTCCCATCGACCCAAACATTGACGGCGGTGTTGTCTTTCGATGCGGCCTGACGAATGAGCTTCACGGGATTAGAACCAGAAACGGACAAACTCATTGTCACAACGCCGGAATAAAAACCCGTCGATAAACGAGGCAGGGCATTGATCGTCTGAAAAGGATAATTGGCAAGATCAACGGCGTAGGCGGGGTCGGAAAACGTGGCATTGACGGTGCCAAACCCATTTTGATCCACAATCGCAAAAGCGTGGGCGGTCTCGCTTGAACCATTAGAAATATCTAAGAAATCCGTACAGATGCTGCCACCGCTAACAACGCTATACATCCAAACATCAAAGAAAGGAAAGTCAATCCCCTGGACCGAAACGCATTGAATCTGGATGCTCAACTGGCTTTTTCCGCTAGTAAGGCTGCCGGGAAGGGCGACCACCAGATCGCGAATTCGATAATCCGAACTGGCGTTGCCGGAATCGACGTTCGCGACAAAAACGCCATCGCAATAGACCTTAACGACTTGGTTACCCCAAATTGCATCAATCCGATATTTTAAATAACAGCCAACGTTGTCGGGACGAACGTCCACGGCAAAACTAAGCGAGCCTCCCGCCTTAACCCAGCGGCCATTGGCGGAAATACTATTCGGTTTAATGTCGGCATCATTAATCCCATCAACCGCCAAGGTGAACCCTTCGACGATCCCGCTGCCCCCCGATTCGAGCAGCGTCGTTTCTTTCCCGGAATCCAGAATTGCTTTTTGCCCATTATGAATAGGGCCTGCGCAGCGATCTTCAAGCCGAGGAGTGGATGTGAAAATCGAAGGGATCACCAAACCTTCTGATAAGGAAGTGGAGTGGACTTTCATATCGCTTGGAAGCAAGCAATAATCGATGTTGTAATAATTGAGATATTCCGCCGTTATCTTAAGCGATTTTTGAAAAACGATGGGAACATAAAAGTAACAACCGCCACCCGAATCGCTTCCCAAACCGACATAGGGTTTGACAAAAGGAGCAACCTTTCCCGAGAAAAGATCGCTATGGCTGGCCGTGAATAAAAGGCCCCCATCGACATAGAAATGAAAAACTTCTTTGGCCACTTGTTCGGAATAACCGGCCGCCCAAAAAGAGGTCATTACGCCAGGGCCATTCACATCAAGCATCGTCGTGGTTGCGGCAATGCTTTCGTGCTGATAGAAATAAAGCCCATCTAAATTGCCACCCTCCAGATCGTAACTCGATGCGTGGTAATACTGATATTCGCTGAGCGAAGAATAGAGGCTGCGCAAATCAAAGAGGTCAGCTCCGTTTAATTGTTGTTCCATTTTCGGGGGAATCATGGTGCCATTTTGTTGATTTCGAGT
This sequence comes from Bacilli bacterium, assembly GCA_041667485.1. Classification (GTDB taxonomy): domain Bacteria; phylum Bacillota_I; class Bacilli_A; order RFN20; family CAG-826; genus UBA4951. The sequence goes on along the minus strand of JBAYEZ010000113.1, from coordinate 1,415 downwards.
TTCTTCAGTTTCGCCGATCGCGCTGGATGAATCCGAATTAAAAGAAACGTTTTCTCGGCCAAACCCAGATAACAAAGGCAGAGCCAAAATAAAGGCCAATAAGCCAAAGGCACGCTTCATAAAATCCCCTCCGCAATTGTGATGCTGTCAACGAAGCAGATTTCGCCGATGCCACTGCCGTGGTCGGTTTGCTCAAGCAAAAGTCCAATGGTCGAACCCGCATAAGCGGATAAATCAAATTCCATGCTCGTCCAAGCCTCGCCACTCACGAGAATCCATCCGGAATTCGTATCCGAACTCACGATATGATATGTGCCATCAGGGCTTTCGACTCTCACCCGATAGAAAGTCGCGTCGACTGGACCGCCCGAACGAACAAAGAAGCGCAAAGTCTCTTTCTTTGACGCTTGTAACTGATACCATTTCTCAGCGGAGCAAAGCACCAAAGCGGGATCAAAGAATCCGCCGTTGCTGCCATCGAACCGCAAAGAGCCAAAGCCGTTATCCGCCGTCAAATCACCATAGGTGGCATTCCCGCCAAGATGCCAGCCACACTGATTCCACTCTTCGCTCGTTCCATTAAAGGAATCCACAACGTTGCTCTCGTAAGCATAATGTCCTTGAATTGGGGAATACGTCAAAGAATCAATCGAAAGAGACTGGGCTTGACCGCTCAGACGATTGAATTCAATGAAGAGAAGCAAATCGCTGTTTTCTTTTGATGACAAATCGATGGCGAACGAGCCGGCGCCGGTTAAAGTCTTCCAAGGAATCAGAGTATCGTCAATGTAGTTTTTATCATCAACGGTTCTCATTCGAATTTGAGCCGACCCCGAAACCGCATAATCCAAATTCAAGCAGGACGAATAACCTGCGTCCGCCGCGATCGCCATCTTTTTCCAGGCCGAGGAAGCCACGCCATCGGTTGTCGTTTCCCTCGAACTGCTCAGCGTCAAAACGCCGTTGGCGAAAGACACGTCGCCTTCGCTGTGCCAAGCCTCGCTCGAGAGAGGGATTTTCTCACCGCTCGTCAGTTTGGTCGAGGGATCATCAAAGGCGGAGTCTCTTTCTTTTTGACTGGTAAGACTCACATCATCCAAAGATAACGTTTGATCGCGATTGGCCGTTCCTATTTGCTCAAAAGCCAAGCCAAACGCATCCGGGAAGCGTGAGCCGAAAGCGGAAGAAAGATCTAGCGAGATGGTTTGAAAACAAAGGTTGGCATAAGCGCTGGCTCCCACCAAAATCCAACGATCCGTCGTAAGATCGTAGACACGAATTTGGCAAGCCGACCCTTGAGAAGATTTAACCTTGAAATTCAAAATATGGCGGTTCCCAGATACGCCGAGTTTTATCGAAAGCGAATTGGTGATCGCCGAAGCTTGCCCGTGATCTTGCATCACAACGACGCCATC
>JBAYEZ010000112.1:0-4077 GCA_041667485.1 Bacilli bacterium | reverse complement strand
CCCCGAAGAAAAAGATTTGCTCGATGTTGCCCTTTATGTTGGAATCTCGCTCCGCGAGGCTAAGACGATCGTCGCGGAAGTCAAAACGGCGTTGAGCCAATAAAAAACCAGGTCGAGGTAAGGAGCTCCACGGCCTGGTCAGGCGAAAGCGAAGTGGGGAAAATCAGACGTCGGCGTAGCAGCTGCCGCCGATGAATTCCCGCATGAGGGAGTTCGACGGGATCCACTCGTCTTGCATGTCGCGGAAAAACTTGAGCATCCGCATTAGACGTTCGGCATCCGGATAGTAGGGGGATTCTTTGTCGATTGATCCCAATAAAGGCATCGCGTATTTTTTCATGACCGGAAGTTCGTAAGGCATGAAGGAATTGAAGACGTAATCGGAGCCTTCTTGGTTCGGGTAGATCCATTTGAATTCGCCCGCCCGGACCTTCGGCCACATCTCGAAGGTTTCTTCGGCTGGAGAGCCGCGGAATTTCTTGTCGCGGACTAAGCGGCGGAGCAAACGGAGGTCGGTCAGAGATAGCGGGTTATGGTCATCGAGGTTGAGCTGGGCTTGCGGAGCGATGAAGATCTTGAATTTTGCGCTCGGCGGAATCGCGGTGGTCAGTTTATCGTTGAGAGCATGGATGCCCTCAATGATAATCGGTTCTTCCGGTCCGACTTTAAGCCGACGGCCGACAATGCGGCCGCCTTTGGTGAAGTCGAAGCGGGGCAAGTCGGTCTCTTCGCCATTGATGAGATCGAGCATGTTCTGGTTAAAGAAGTCGATGTCGAGGGCGTCGATCGCCTCGAAATCCGGTTTGCCATCGGCCCCATTTGGGATATCTTTGGTCGGCTTGTAGTAGTCATCGATCGAAATCCGGACTGGTTTGATGCCGCGCGAGAGCAATTCGATTCTTAAGCGGTTCGCGAAGGTGGTTTTGCCTGAGCTCGAAGGCCCGGCGACGCAGATGAGGCGAACGTTGGCGATGTTATCTTCGATCAGTTGGCCGAGTTCGACGAGTTGACGCGAGATCCGATCTTCACAGACATTGATGAATTCGATGGCGCCGGCGTGGGCGATTTCATCGTTGACGTGAGCGACGGTGTCGACGCCGACGACTTTGGCCCAGTCATGGGCTTCACGCAAAGTGCGGCCGAAAGTCGGGGCATCCTCGAATTCGGGGATTTCGCCTCCGCATTCGCTCCGCGGATATTGAAGAAGGAAGCCCGGCGTATAAAGCCGGAGTTTGTACTTATCGAGGTAGGCGGTTGAGGGGACGAGATGCGAATACATGTAGTCGAGATAGCCGTTGCATTCGTAGAGATGGACGGTCTTCTCGGGACGGTATTGAAGAATTTCGAGTTTATCGGCAAATCCCCGCTCTTTGTAGATCTTGGCCGCTTCGCTATTGCTGACGACGAGGCGCTTCAAAGGATAGTCGGCTTTGATCAAGGTTTGGATTTCGTGATCGACTTTGATCAGCATCGCCGTAGTGGCAACTCCATGGGGCTCGACCAAATGGATTGAGATGCAGCGCGAGACGTTATAGGCAAAACGAATCTTGAGGTTCGGATAGCAGTTGTGGAATGCCATCGCCACGATGTAGCGGAGCGAGGCTTCGTAGATTTTCATCGCTTCGTGATCGGCGACGGTCAAAAACTCGACGTTGCAATCGTAATAGATGTCATAGGTGAGTTCGCGGACGCGGTTGTTGATCTTGGCGCAGATGTATTCTTTCTTTTTGATATCCTGCGAGCTGATGAGATCAAGAGCTTGGATTTTCTTTTCGAATTTTTGTTTTTTTCCATTCAAAGTGACAGTAAATTGCATAGTTTTGTCCTGGTAACCTTTCTGGGGCGGTAGGGTATTCTAAGCATTCTCTAAGCAGAATGCAAGCGCTTTCATTTCTCTATATTCATCCTGTTTTGAAGAAAGTGATTTTGTGCTTATTTTTCATTATAGCGGAGCGAGGGCACGTCGCGCGAAAAAAAGAAGTTACAAGAGCGGAAAGGTGCATTAATATAAACTATATGAATCGTCTCCTTATTGTCGTCGATTACCAAAACGACTTTGTTCAAGGCTCGCTTGGCTTTCCAGAAGCTAGGTCGTATTACGATCGGATTTTGTCGTCGATTGACACCTTTTCCGCCAGCGGCGACGAAGTGGTGTTTACCCGTGACCTCCACGATGAGAACTACCTCCATACCGAGGAGGGGCGGAATCTGCCTGTCCTCCACTGCCAGCGGGGGACTGATGGGGCGAAATTCTATGGGGATTTAGAAAATCGGAGTCGGAATTGTAAGGTTTTTGAAAAAGACACCTTCCCCTCCTTGGCCCTTGGCGAGTATCTTTCTAAGCGGAATTACGACACCATTGTTCTCTGTGGTCTTGACCTTTCCATCTGCGTCTTAGCCAATGCGGTGATGGCCAAGTCGGCCTGCCCCGATGCCCACATCATCGTCGATGTTTCCGCAAGCGGCACAGGCGATTCCGAAGCTCAAGTGGTGGCCCTGAAGGAGTTGAAGCGCCTTCAAATCGAATGCCGCGATCTTTCGAAAGAACATAAAGGGTATTTTTAACCGATATTTCCGCCACGAACAAAGCCGATCCCCTTAGGGGATTTTTTCTTTTTCTTACGTTGACATTTTTAAGCGCAACTCCTACGATAGAGAGGCTTTAGGACAAAGGGAATTAACAGGATGGCAAAGTGGTTTCAAAAATTACCGATGAATCGAAAGGCTCTCTTCATCATGGCCGTCGTCGCCCTCGTGGTCTTTGCCGGTCTCTGCCCTCTTTTCTTTTTTCACCTTTGGACTTATCCGCTCGGCTGGCTCCTTGGGAGCATCGCCGAACTTTTGGCCTATTTGAGTTTGATGTATTTTTCCGACTCTCTTTTCAAAAAGAATGACGCTCAGCGCACTCTTTCAACCGTGATGGCCGCCGGGAGCGCTAGTTTGCGGATTTTACTTTACGCCGCCGTCCTCGTCATCGCGGGCATTTGCACGTTCAAACCCGAGTGGTTCCATGGTTTCGATGCCTTTAATTTTTACACCACGGCTGCGGGGCTTTTGCCGATGCTTGCCGTGATTTTCTTCACCCAGCTCTATGAGATCAAACACGTTTCTTCCACGCCGCAAGGGAGTGATACGAAGCCGACTGAAGGCGAGCGAAAATGATTTTTGCGGCAGCGGAAGGAACCTATCAATACAAGATTGAGCATATGTTCGATTGGAACATGGATGCTCCGCTTTATTCATCGCTCATCGTTGCTTTGATCGTCTTGATTTTGGCGATCATCCTTGGCATTAAGGCACGGCGTGGACTACGAAACAAGACATATTTGAAACGGCCGAAAGGCTTTTTGTTCTTCGGCGAGCTCTATTACGATGTTTGTCATTCCTTCGTCGTGACCCGCATGGGAGCGAGCCATGAGAGTTTTACAGGCTACTTCATGTGTTTGTTCGCTTATTTGTTCGTCTCTTTCATTTGGGGCGTGACTGGCTTACCCTCGATCATCGACTGGTTAGCGGGTCCATTGACGCTCTCGATCATCATGTTCGCTTTGATTCAATTTACGGCCCTCCGCACCAGCGGCTGGCATTATTTCCATCGCTATGTCGAGCCTTTCGCCGTCTTTCTTCCCATAAACCTTCTGACGATGTGGACCCCGATTATCTCGACGGCAATGCGTATGTTCGGCAATTGCTTGAGCGGCACGATCATCATCGGCTTGGTCCAGTGGGCGCTTGGCAATTTGAGCACCAATATCTTAAGCGCCATGGGCGCAAACGTGGCTCCCTTCGCCAATAGTTATTTCAATGGGGCCACGCTTCCTTTCACCTATTGGACCAGCGCGTTCCTCGCCCCGATTCCGATGGGGATTCTCAATCTTTACTTCAGCTTATTCTCAGGGTTCGTTCAGACCTTGGTCTTCGCCACCCTGTCTGCTCTATGGATCGCCCAGGAGATGCCGGCGGAAGAAGCGCCAGCCCTTACGGATGCTCCGAGAGTGGCGTTAGCGGAATAAGGAAGCACCAAATTTAAGGAGGAAAAACTATGAATTTGGGTTTATGTGCAATCGGCGCGGCCAT